>JANXPQ010000361.1 GCA_025357235.1 Betaproteobacteria bacterium | reverse complement strand
GGAGGACTTGCGCGACGCCGTTCGCAGGATCGAGGGCGCGCGATTACGTCAAGAAACCGTCAAGGTTTCACAGAAGGAGCCCGGAGACACAAAAGCCCCCTCAGCAACCGCCGAGAGGGCTTGAGATTTTTGGTTGCGGGGACAGGATTTGAACCTGTGACCTTCGGGTTATGAGGGCGATTTCACCCAACCGGCAGACGGGCGTCGCTCCTCATGTTTTCAGTCCCTCCTAATAGTTAGGCGAAGCTCTGAGTCCACGGAAGTCCACATCGGGATCCGCAAGTCCCCTCAAGTCTGGACAAGATCTGGTCAAAGTTTCAAGCGAGCCGTTGGAACAGCCGATCTTCGCCTTGGCAAGGTAAAGTTCTGCCCAACTCGGCCCTCAGGAACTCGACGGCCACGATTCGAGCCGAAGCTGTTTGCGCGTGCCGCGCAAGTCGCGGAGGTACATGTTGATGAGCGCCTCGTGCGCGATTCGTCCCGGGTCGCCCCTTCAGTACTGCGGGCTCGGCATACCTCGCGGTCCTGGAGCGCCGTCCTGCCAGCTACGCCCGCGAACCTTTAGGGCCGCGCAGCAGATCAACGAGCGCGGATTGCTTGTTCGTCTCACCCTGCACCGTCTCCGTCGTGTTGACGATGCGGCCAAGCGCGTCACGCGTGCCATAGTCGACAGCGTACAGCAGCGAACCGTCATTCGCCGTCACCGTGTACGTCTGCTCCGCGCCGTACACGTCGAACGTCAGCGACTCGCTGATCGCCCCAGTCGTCCACGTCACGAACTCACTCGCCGCGTGCCGTGATGGTCATCGCGCCCGTTCTTTCGTCGTTGCGCTCCTGTCATCGGCGGGATCTCCTTCGCTGCCTCGAACAGGCTTCCTCGTCCGGGACCTCACGAGAGTGTCATCGCCTCATCCCGGGACGCTCGTCGCTTGATTACGTCCAACGCTTCGCGCTCATCGCCGCGCAGAGTCGCGGCCGCGAGCTCACGTAGATCTCGGTCTTGGCGTCTTAGTTCCTCCTGAACCATGCGGCTGGAGAGAATCCGCCTTTCATTCTCACGATCTGCCATGTCCAGCCCGCTAACGCGAATAGCCTCCGCATCTGCGGCGGCATAGGCGACCCGCGCCGGCAACGCCGCATCCTTCGCTGTTTCCGACACGGAAGCAGACAGGGCATGGGCAACGGCGCTTGCGGCGCTTTCGACGTGCTTGTGCCGTGCGGGAACGAATTCCTCTTGCGTAGGAATCAAGGCGATGCATTCGTCGATCAGTGAACGTAACTTCGAAGCGATTGTCTGCCCGCCCGCAGCCCGGTTCCACATCACAGCCATCGCTCGGTTCAGGACCTTCGCATTCGCGTCGGCCCATCGATTCGCTGCCCGGCCCGCATATGCCTGATAGCCAGCGTTCAGTCGTTCCGCGCAAGCAGCCGCGAACACCAGGCGACAGCCTGGAGCCATCGATTCCAGGCGACGAATGATATTTGTTTCATCAAACTTCATCCTTGCTCCTTAAGGCCAGAAGGCAGTGTACTTGGTCGGGAGGACACCCCCGCTCTCTTCGATCATCAACCGGCAAATGGGGCAGATCTTGACGGTGCTGACCAGTACGTTGGGAGTGACGCCCATCCGAACGGCGGCATCCAAAGCGGTCATCTCCATGTGGGCTTCCGCAAGCGACGCCGACACTTCGCCCGATTGTAGCAACGCCCTCTGCAGCGGCTCAAGATCTCGCGTTCCAGAAGCCGCGATATCGACCCCTTCGAGCGTGCTCAACATCCCAACCGTTCTCTTCTGTTGAGCGACAGTATCGAGAGCGGCGTTCAACTCGGCCACCCGCGCCACCAATCGCTCGGCTTCCGCGCGGAGCGCAGCATCGCGCGCGATCGCCGCTGCGGTTTGTTTCAGCCCCTCCCGGCCCGCGAGTGTTATCGTCTCCTTTGTCGCGATTCTGAGCGCAGTGATACCCGCGAGTTTCAACGCTCCAACAGCCATGCCCTTGATGAACCACACATCGCTCACCGCCATCGCCGCATTCCATGTACCTTTGAAGGGATGCCCGGTTTGGAAATCGTTTATAGCGTTTCTTCCGGAGCCATAGACTGGCACCGCCTCCGAGTAGCCAGTGGCGGGACCGATTGGAGAGCTAATGACGGGCCCAGCGGTCGCCGGCCTTGAACCGGCTCCGGCGCGTGAACGCATGGGACCGAACACTGCTCCTGGGCCGACCCACGGACCGCCGAAGTCCCAACCTCCGGTGTCCCAGCCCGGGTCGTAGGTCCCTCCTCCGGAGTCACCTGGCGCCGGCGCGCTCACGCAGAGCGACGCCTCACAATCTTGATGACCGCTTGGATCGATTCGGTTCGAAGGGTCGCCCGAGGCATACGTGTACCGACGGGGGTCGACGTCGTCCGGCTGCAAGAACCGGCCGATCACCGTCCAGTAATCGCGGCTGCCCAGGTGGAGCACTCCCTCGCTCAGCTTCAGCGCCCCGGTGAAGCCTAGCTCCGAGGCGGTAGCATCCGTCTCCGCGCCACCGACGACGGAGACACCCGTGTTGGCTACAAATTCCGTCCGCACGAGGAAAGGTCTGGCGCAACACGCTTCAAGCAGCACGCCGGTAGTCGTGATGAAGCCCCGTACTGGCTACAAATCCCGTCCCCACGACGACGGCTGGCGCAAGACGCTTCAAGCCGCGCGTCGGTAGTCGTGATGAAGCCCACTGAGAACGGGGACTGCGTGAACGCGTCCGCTCGCCTCGGGAGGCCTTGGAATCGGCTGCTGGTGCCCGAGGGCCTGGTGCGGGCGCGCTTCGTTGTAGAAGCGGACGTACTCGGTGACGATGCGTCGGAGGTGATTCTCGCTAAGGATGAGGACGTGGTCGAGCACCTCTCTGCGGAGCGTGCCCACGAAGCGTTCAGCGAAGGCATTCATGTCCGGCGCGTGTATCGCCGTGCGCACCACGCGCGCCCCTGACGAACTGAATACGCCAGCAAACCGAGCGCCGAGCTTCGTGTCGTGGTCGCAGACGACAACCTCTGGTACGCGATCCATGGTGGCGTTCCTAGCCTGCTGCGCACACCACTCGTCGGTCGGCGCATACGTCACCGCGGCATAGAGAATCGTTCGGCGGCGCAGGTCCAAGAAGAAGAGTACGAATACCTCGCGAAACCGAATGTCGAACGTCTGCACGAAATCACACGCCCACGTCCTGTGGTTCCGCAGGAACGTCGACCAGCTCTGCCCGTCGCCTCGGGGTCGAGAGCTGCGCATGTACCTCTGAATCGTCCGCTTGCAGACGTGGATGCCCAGCTTGAGCAGCTCACCACGGATGCGCTCGGCTCCCCAGCGTGGGTTGCGCCTCGCCATCTCGCGGATGAGCGCGACCCGCTTCGTCGGCGGTCGACCAGATCGCCGAGAGCGACGTCGCCAGGACGCGCGGAATCCTGCGCGATGCCAGCGGAGAATGGTCGCAGGTTGGATGAGTAAAGTTGCTTCACGCCAAGCTGGCGCGACTCGCGCGGCGAGAACTATCGTGAAGCGCTGCCAAGGCGCCCAGCGGACGCGGCCGACAACCTTCCGCTCCGCGGCGATGAGCTGCTGCCGAAGAAGCGCATTCTCCGCAACCAGCTGTTGCTCGACGAGGGCGGTTGCACATGAGCGTGTGGACGAGAATCCTGCTGCGCGGCCACCGCCGCGCTACACAGAAGAAGGAACGGAAGACCGCCGCTTCTAGGGTTCATTTGGTTCTCCTTGCGGTGCAGGTGCCGCTGCAGGAGCGACCCCGATGCTACCGCCTCGGTGAATGCGAGCGCGTCTTCGAAACATGACTGAAATGCACCGGGCGGCGATGGAGAACTATTTCTGTTCCAGCAGGCGCACCACCGACGAAGCGGCAGCGACGCCAAACGCGAGCTCCAGCGCAGCAAGGTTGCCACTCGTGTCGAAGAGCGGGCCGCCGCGGAAGGCTGCGGGCAGCCTCGACGTCGTGTGCAGCCAGGCGTGGTCGACATGGTCCACCTTCACGCCCAGCACGTCCACGCCCTTGCCGTCGTTGCCCATCGCCAGCAATTGGTCGGCGACTCCGGGATCCGTCGTCGCGATGGCCGCACCCGGCAGCCCGCGCACCTGGTCCGGAAGCTTCAGCACTGCGAGGCCGAGTTCCGCATCGAAGCCTGCGAGCAAAGCTGGCAGAGGCCCGATGCCGTCGACCATCACGACGATCTCAGCCGGGGCCACCGTCCCGTCAGGCCGACGGAAGAGAAGCCCATGCAGGTCCGTCACAACCAGCCCTCCGGGAATGAGCACGCCGGACGCGGACACTGAATCCGCCCCGCTCGTCGCGGCGACGAAGACCGTCCACCCGTGCGCGCGCTCCGCGATTGCGTTCAGGTCCGGCGCAGTCCAGAGCGGACGCACGATGAAAGCGAAGAGAGCGATCAGCGGTCTTGGGCCCATGCACGGAAGACGACTGGGGTGGCCTCAAGTTTCTTGGCGAAATGAATTGAAACAGGCCTGCACGACAAATCTTTAATCGATTCGTGTCCGCGCAGTCTGCTCCCATGAGCGATCGCAAACATGTCCATTTGGGGCTAGCTGCCTTGCTCGCGGGAAGCAGGCATGCGCGGGCTGATGAATGAGGCCTACCTCGACGACTTGGCCAAAAGGACTCACCGAGGATTGGAGGGTCAGTTCCTGCGTCGCTTTCACGCAGGTTGGCATCTCTCCGTTGAGGAGTTTGCCACTGGGAAGCGCACCTCAGGCACTGTGGGGCGCGTCATGGCCCAGCGCGAAGCCCGTCTGCCGAGCTTAGCATCCAGGCAGAGACACTCCGTGGCCTGCCCGAGTCGGCCGACCTGCTGCCGCACGACTCGGTCATCAAGGCCTACTTGACCGACTTGTCGGGCATGCTTCAGCCCAGCGACCGACATCGCGCTCGGGTGCTCTTGGAGCTCCACGTCGGCAAAGATCACGCTGACTCCGAAAACCGGCGGCCCGAGGCCTTCCTACCTGGCCTCGGGCCGCTTCGAAGCCCGCTGGAACAGGCGACCTTCGCCCTTGGCAAGCTGATGCCCTGCGAACTCGGCCCTCAGGAGCTCGACGGTCTCCATTCGAGCCGAAGCTGCTTGCGCTGTGCCGCGCAGTCGCGGAGGTACATGTTGATGAGCGTCTGGTAGGGAAGAGCGGCTTCATCGGCAAGCCTCTTGAAGTAGGCGAGTGTGTCGCTGTCCAGCCGAATTGTGACCTGCTTCTTCAGCCGCCTCGCGTAAGGGTTCTTCTCCGAGCGGGAAAAGTCGTATTCTTTCCTCATCGCTTCCACCATTGCGCGTACGTCGCGCGTTCTTTGCGGGTCGCTTTCCGAGCCGAGATGATCCGAATGAGGTCCTCGCCGCTGCGGTAGCAGTGGCAGACGACGAGCAGTCGAAGAGCGGAGCTGAAGCCCAGCAGCACGAAGCGGTCCTCGTCGTCCGAGTGATCGGGGTCATGCATGATCCGGCCATGCTCGTCCAAAAAGGCAGTCCGGGCTTCATCGAAGGAGATGCCATGTTTCCGCCGGTTCGCCCGGTCCTTGGCAGGGTCCCAGTCGAACCGGAACTCGTTCGTCACAACCACAGTGTACATACATAGTAGTTCTAATGCAAATCAGGGTCCTTCGTAGAACCGTTCGCGCTGGCGGAGGAGCGCTGGCGCGCAATGTTCCTCGTACTCGCTTTCTTGGGCGCCGTGCGTGCCGCCTTCCGGACTCACACCGATCTGGCACTCGAGAACCTGGCGCTGCGCCAGCAACTCGCCCTGCTCCGCCACCGCTCGAAGCGTCCGAAATTCGCTGCTCTCGACCGCGCCTTTGGGGTGTGGCTCTCTCAAACGGCGCCGACGGCCTCCTCGTCGACGCGGTATTGAGCGCGACGTTCGTCACCAGCAAGTCCTTCCCGGTAAACCCTCTGTTCGGATTCCTCACCGTGGACACTGCATGGTCGGCCCAGGAGGCAACGCAGATGACGCGAGCTGAGGCGCGCTGAAGACAGACGCCTGGCGAGCGCTGCGGCGCGCCGAAAGCGCTCGCCTGATTGCTGCCGCGATCGTTGCGCCTATGAATGGGCCAGCGTTGCACCGTTCGTTCCGCATGCCCACCCATATGGAGTGGGGGGGTCATGAAAGGGATAATTCTCGTCCTTTTGCTCTGCGCCTGTGGTCGAGGCGCGTCCACTGCTGCAACGCAGGATTCGCCGCCCGCTCCGGCTGCTCCGCATCAGTCCGCTCCGCCCGACGGGGGCGCCGCGACGCTCCAGCAGATGCCCGTCCCCGAGCCGCACGTGCTGACCGGAGCGGAGGTCCCCGCGGCTCCACAGCCCGCCTTGACCTGCGGGATCGCGCCTGAGACGCCGGCGGTCCGTCATCTTGGGCCGTGCACCGCCGTGGGCTTCCTTGCCCGCGACCAAAGCGACCCCTACCTCACGCGCGCGACGAACCTCTGGTCCTCCGGGCAGTTGGTCGACGCCACGCAGGAGATCTGGGGCAACTACCCGTCCGTCCCTAGAACCGACTACCTGCGCACTTCGCAACACCAGATCCATGACGCGAATGGGCGCCTCTTCGAGACCGTCGGGGCCCGCGACTACTTCCAGTCGCCGGAGAGCATGTACAGCGAGTCGACGAGGACGGTCGTCGACTACGCTTGTGATGCGGCGGGGAAGCTCGCGAGCTCCACCACCCGCGGCCGCTCCAGGAACCCGGACTCGACTCCCGAAACATATCCAGAGAATTCCTGGGAGGGGAGCACCTTCTTCGTCGACGCCCGCGGCACGGTGTTCACTAAGACGAAATTTCCTCTCGCGGGCGGACCCTTTTGGTTGCAGGACGGCGTTTTCACCGTCTACCCGGACGGAATGGTGAGGACGGCGACCATCACGTCGGTCCAGAATGGCGGAGCCTACCTCCGGACGGTCGACACCACGTCGTATGACGAGAGCCGCCTCGTCCTCGAGCACGACACCACTGCCTTTGACCGCTTCGGATATCCGTCCACCACCACCGTGACCTACAACTATTCGGCCGGCCTGATCGCGAACGTCTTCACCGTCACCTCGTATGAGAAACCGAGCACCTCCGTCTACAAATACGATGCCGCGGGCAACAATTTTGAGCGCGTCACCACCAACGCCGACGGCTCGCTCAAGTCGACCTGGACCGGCGTCTACGACCGGGGCGGCAACCTCGTCTGCGAGTCCACGACCAACGCGAACGGAGAACTCCTGAACATCGTGCATTATGACTACGGTTGCTTCTAGGGCGCCGGCTCACCGGATCGACGAATCTCTTGAGCCTCGCTGCACTCCCACCAGTGATGGTCCTAGTCCTGCAGCGCCGCTGCGTAGCCTGCTACTCTCGGCCGTGTGGATCCCCAGGCCCTCGAGTTGTCGAAACAGCCCTTATCCGACACCACACGTGTCAAGCAAAGTAGAGATGGCCGGTCCCCAGCAAAGTAGAAATGTCCGGTTGGGCTCGTCGGATCAAGAAGGCCAAGGCGCTGGTCGCGCAGCTCGGCGAGATCAAGAGCCGCAACGGCTCTCTACACCCGAGGCATCACCGATGCCGTCGACAGGAACGGGAGGCCACCATTCGGATGAATACTTACGGCTTGAGCAGCTGCAATCCAAGATCCTCCCATTCTGGTCCTACCGTAGCTGGGCGTGAAGTGCTTCCAGCAGGTCGCCTAACGCTCGGCTTGGCGTGGGAACGTTTGCCTTCGGCTCGGGAACATCGGAGAGCACCACAATCAAGAGTCTCTCTTTCGGCATCCATTTCACCACGCCGTTGTGGCCGTAGTCCTCGGTGCCCCGGGTCCAAATTGTATCGCCGGTACGGAAGAAGCCTCGCGGCGGGTCGCCCCACAGCGTTGTCTTGCCGGGCAGGGTCCCTTGATCGATGGCATGGATGAAGAGGGACAGATCCTCGGCGGTCGAGCAGATGCCCTCTGCGCCCTTGAAGCCCCAATTTTCGTTGGGTAGCGGGCCCTGCGGGAACTTGGTCAGCTTAGCAAGGTGAGCTCCCTTGAAGCACCTGGTCCAGAAGCCGGTCTGATGCAGACCTGCGGGATCTAACACCTTGCGCTGCACCAACTCGAAGAACGGAGAGCCTCTCTTGCGCTGAGCCACTATGGCGAGCAACGAATAGCCATCGTTGGTGTAAGCGAACGTGCCCTTGGGCCCGCGGGGCTGCGCAAGGATTTCCCGTTCCGCAACCTCCGGATCGTTGAACTGCTCCGCGACATACGTCGAGCGCGGGAGCCCCGAACTGGGCAGGAGAGCGCGATTTGATTTCGTTCTTCAAGCACCAGGCGCGCGACGACGCCGGTAACCCAAACCCGCTGGCCATCCCCGGCAAGACGGCGCTCGCCGTCTTCGAAA
>JANXPQ010000373.1 GCA_025357235.1 Betaproteobacteria bacterium | reverse complement strand
GTGCGGAATCCATTATCCCAGACCTACACCGATCCTTGTCTAGCTGATCTGTGGAAGGCCTTTGAACTCTCGTGGACCGCTCGGCCAGGGATTCGCGGGTGTCCGTTCGAGGGCAGAACGAAAGCTGACCTGCCCTTTCTTTTTGGGAAGCTGCCGTTCTGCCATTGAACTACACCCGCGATAAATGGATTCTACGACAGCCTGGCGCAAACTGCCGCATGTCCAAAGTCCGGCAAGTGCGTCCTACCATTGAACCATACCCGCGTGCTAGCATTGATGTTACAGATTTCATTGAGTATTTGAAGTGATCGCACTCATCATCAACGGCCGGCCGCGCACTTTTCCGGCTCCCCTGAACGTCACCGGCCTGATCGAACAACTCGAACTGCAGGGCAAGCGCATCGCGCTGGAACGCAATGGCGAAATCGTCCCGCGCAGCAAGTTCGGAACGATGGAACTGAGCGACGGGGATGCGCTCGAAATCGTGGTGGCGGTTGGGGGTGGGTGAAAAGCGGTGATTAGTAATTGGTGATTGGCAAAGCCGGAGCACAAGGCCTGGGCCAGTCACCAATCACCAATCACTTGTCACCGAATTCATATGGATCAACTCATCATCGCAGGAAAGCCCTATTCGTCGCGCTTGCTGGTCGGCACCGGCAAGTACAAGGATTTCGCGCAGACGCGCGAGGCGATCGAGGCGAGCGGCGCCCAGATCGTGACCGTGGCGATCCGCCGCACCAACATCGGCCAGAATCCGGGCGAGCCCAACCTGCTCGATGTCCTGGCGCCGCAGCGTTACACCATCCTGCCGAATACGGCGGGCTGCTATACCGCGCAGGATGCGGTGCGCACGCTTCGCCTCGCGCGCGAGCTGCTCGACGGCCATGACCTGGTGAAGCTGGAAGTGCTCGGCGATCCGCACACGCTCTACCCCAACATGGTGGAAACGCTTTCCGCAGCCCGGACCCTGGTGAACGATGGCTTCAAGGTCATGGTGTATTGCTCCGACGATCCGATCATTGCCCGGCAGCTTGAACAGATCGGGTGCGTCGCCGTGATGCCGCTCGCTTCGCTGATCGGATCGGGCATGGGCATTCTCAACCCTTGGAATCTGCAGATCATCATCGACAATGCGACTGTTCCGGTCCTGGTGGATGCCGGGGTGGGGACTGCATCGGATGCCGCCATCGCCATGGAACTCGGTTGCGACGGGGTACTGATGAACACGGCGATCGCCGCCGCGCGGGATCCGGTACTGATGGCCTCGGCCATGAAGAAAGCCGTCCAGGCCGGACGCGAGGCCTATCTCGCCGGCCGCATGCCGAAAAAGCTGTACGCCGCCGCTCCCTCGTCGCCCACCGGCGGCGTCATCGCCTCCGCCAGGCGCGGCAAGGCCGCCTGAATCCGGAAATAGGCCGGGAAACACCCTCTATTCGCCGTCAGGCGATTTGCCAGCCTGCGGATAATCCGTCTCGACTACCACCCGGCTTTTCAGCCGAACCTGGAACGAGGACGGATCCCATGTCGACACAAAATTCGCCGGCGAAGCCGCCACTGAGCCCGACACCCCGCGCGAACTGGGACGGCGATCTTTCCAATTCCCCGGCGATGCACGCCATCCAGGAGGCGGTCGAACGCGTCGAAGCCGAGACTGGCGCCTCGCTGGCCGCGCAAAGCCGCGCGCAACGCGAAACCCGCGCTCGCACCGCCGCCGAACAACGGACGCGACTGGAAGCCGAAGCGGCGCGACTCGCCGAGCAGCGCGCGCGCCGACGAGGACGCAGCGCAATCCGCGCTCGCCGTCATCGAAGCGCAACGCCTGGCCCTGGCCGCCGCCGAACAGCGCAAACGCGCCAACCAGGCGGCGATCACGGAAGCGCGGCGGCGCGAAGAAAGCGAAGCCAGCGCCACACGGCTCGCCGAAGCCCAGGCCGGCACCGACCGTACGCTGGGTGAACGCGCCCGCGTTCGCGCGGAAGAACTCAAGCGGCAACTTGACGACCTGACCGCGGCCCACGAGCACCGCGAGCAGGAAGAAACCCGTGCCGAAATGCAGGCACAGGCGCGCGCCGAAGCGCAACGCCAGGCAGTCGATCAGGCACGCTCCCGTGCCGAGGCCGAAGGCCGTGCATCGCAGGAAGCGCGCGAGCGTGCCACCGCCGAATCCCGCGCCCGCGAACTGGCCGACTCCAGGGCCGCCATCGATGCCCGCCTGAAACTGCTTTCGCTGGCGCGAATCGATGCCGAAGCGGCCGCCGCGACGGAATCGGAAGCGCGCATCAAGGCCGAGCAATCCGCCACCGCCGAAGCCCAGGCGCGCGTCGCCCATGAATCGCGCGCGCGCAGCGCCGCGGAAAACCAGTTGCGCATGGAGCGGGAACTGGCCGCGGCCGAAAAATCCCGGGCGGACGAAGCGTGCGCACTGCTGCATGAAACCGAATTGCGCTATCGCGCCGAACGGGAGGCGCAGGGCGAAATGCAGGCGCGCCGGACGGCGGAACGCAACCAGCGCGAATCGGCGGAGGTTCGAGCACGCGCGGAAGCCGAACTGAAGCGCGCGGCGCAAGCGCGTGCGCAAGCCGAACTGGCATTGCAGGAAGCCGCCGCCGCCCGCCTGGACGCCGAAATCCGCGCCGAACAGGAAGCCCGCGCCCGTGTTCTGGCCGAAACGCTGGCTCGTGAAGCCGTGGAAGCGCGCGCGGAAGAGGATCGCGAAGCACGCGTTATCGCCGAAAAGCAGGTCCGGCTGGACGCTGACGGCTGGGAAACCCAGCGTGCACGCAACGATGCCGACCGTGAGGCGCAGCAACTCGCCCAACAGCGCATTGACGCCGAGCGCGCTGCCGCTGCCGACGCGCAGGCGGCAGTCGAAGCCGCAGCCACGCAACTGGCGGAATTGAACCAACGCATCGAACAGAGCGTCGCTGCGCGCCGCGTGGCGGAGGAGCAGCGCGTGCATGCGGCAGAAGAGAAAACCAGGCTGGAACAGCACGCCCTGGCAGAAGAACGGCAGGCAGCTGAAGCGGAGCAATCCGCAGGCCATGCTGCGCAAGAACGGGCGCGCCTGGCCATCCGCGCGCGCGCGGCCGCGCTGGCGCGTCAGCGCGCCGAGAAGGAACTGGCGCTTGCCGAGGCAAAGCGGGTCGAATCCGAGCTCGAGGCGGTACGCGCATCGCGTACGCGAGAAGAGGTCGAGAAAAAAACAGATGAACTGGCGCGTGAGCGCATACGACTGGAAAACGAAGCCACCGAAGCCGCGCAGGCACGGCTGCAAGCCGAAGGCGCGGCACACGCGGCCGCGCAAACGCAACTCGCCGCCGAGCAGGAAGCCCGCGCCGCGGCGGAAGAGTTGTTACAGGCCGAGACTGAACGCACCGAGGCTTTGCGGGCCGCTGCGGAGGCCGCCCGCCGCAAGATCGCTTACAAACACAGCCGGATCAAGGCCGCTTGCGATCGCGCCCGCGCGCATGCAACCGCCGCCGACCGCGAGGCCATCGCGGACAGCGCGCAGGAAGACCACCCGTATGCCCCCGTTTTCGCGCGCGTCGCCGTTTCGACGCTGGAAAATGTGGTGCAGACGACCGCGAGCAGCGACTTCGCAGACGATGCAGCGCTGGTGCAGGACTGGGCAGCCGCCTCTGCGGATGAAACGTTCGCGGTGCCGGACGCGGAAGTGTCGGCCATCGAAGCACTGAACGAGCGCATCGCCGGCGAAATTGCGATGCAATCTACCTCACCCGCGCAACTCGATTCGAGCGATAACCCCCTGGACGAACACACCCGGAACAGGATCGCCGATTTCACCCGGCCGGCGTTCGTCGAAGACGGCCTCGCCTATGCATCCGGCTCCGACATTGCGCCGCCGCGACGCTCCTATCGCGGCGCGCTGGCCGGTGGCGTGACTGTTGCAGCGGCCGCAGTCGTCAGTTGGATCTTCATCGGCTGGACGTCCTACCCGGGATCGGCGCAGGCGCGCCGCGCCGAAACGGTGAGGCCGGTCTCGATCGCGCCGGCAAAATCGAGGGAAATCACGCCGCCGCTGTCGACGCTGGATCTTCCGACACTCAGCCTGAGGATGCGCCTGGCGGAGCCTGTGCCGTCGCAGGACGACACGGTCGCGGGCGGTGAACCGAAGCCCTGACCGGAATTTCGTCTGGCCCTGCAGCCGGCGCGGCGTTATATTCGCGGCCGGTGGATTCCCCGCAACGACATATCCGCAGTTTCGTGCTGCGCCAGGGCCGCGTATCGAACGCGCAGCGGCGCGCGGTCGATTCCCTGCTGCCGCTGTTCGGCATCGCTTATGCCGCGGCTCCCGCCGACTTCGACAGCGCCTTCAACCGTTCTGCGCCCAGGTTTCTGGAAATCGGTTTTGGCATGGGGGAAACCACCGCGCAGATCGCGGCTGAACATCCCCAGAACGACTACCTCGGCATCGAGGTGCATACACCGGGTGTCGGCGGCCTGCTGCGACTGATCGAGGCGCAGCAACTGACCAACATCCGCATCGTCCGGCACGATGCGGTGGAAGTCGTCACGCACATGATTCCGGCGGCCAGCCTGTCCGGCATCCACGTGTTCTTTCCCGATCCCTGGCCGAAGAAACGCCATCACAAGCGCCGGCTCCTGCAGCCCGCTTTCGTGCATCTGCTGGCAAGCCGGCTGCGGCCCGGCGGGTACCTGCACGTGGCAACCGATTGGGAAGAGTATGCGGCGCAGATCCTCGAGGTATTGTCAGGAGAGGCATTGCTGGTCAACAGCGTGGAAGGTTTTTCACCACGTCCCGACTATCGGCCACAGACCAAATTCGAAAGTCGCGGTCTCAAGCTCGGCCATGTCGTGCGCGTCATCGTCTTTTTGGCGCGCTAAGCCGGCCGATGGCCGGCGATAGAATCGTCGACACAGAGGGCACAGAGGAAAAACGGGGAGAGGACACAGAGGAAAAAACCACGACGGAGGACAAGTTGAGACAAGAAACTGTTGCTAAGGTTTTCTCTGTGCTCTCTCTTGCCTTTCCTCTGTGACCTCTGTGTCAACGCCCTTACCGCTGTCCACAGGACAGCTGGTTAAGTCTTTAGAAAAATCTGCAGCAGGTCGTTGAGAAAACGCTGGCCCTTGAGTGTGGGCCGCAGCCGCAGGTGATCGCGTTCGATCAGTCCCCTTGCCTCGGCCTCCTGCAATTCCTTGCGCAGTGCATGCAACGACACACCGGTGCGCGCCGCGAACTGCGCCAGCTCGAAACCCTCGGTGAGCCGCAGCGCATTCATCATGAATTCGAAGGACAGGTCGTCGACGGCCACCGCGTGTTCCTGCAGTACGGCCAGCCCCGCCTGCGCTTTTTCCATGTATTCGCGCGGCTGCTTGTGGCGCATCTGACGCAGGATCCGGTCGGCGAACGACAGCTTGCCATGCGCGCCGGCACCGATGCCGAGGTAGTCGCCGAAGGTCCAGTAATTCAGATTATGCCGGGCTTCCCGTCCGGATTTTGCGAACGCCGACGTTTCGTAGTGCCGGTAACCGGCCTCGGCAAGACGCGTTTCGATGGCCTGTTGCATGTCGGCCGATTCGTCATCGTCCGGCACCTTGGGCGGATGACGGTAAAAGAGCGTGTTCGGCTCGATGGTGAGGTGATAGGCCGAGACATGCACCGGCGAGAAGCCGATCGCGGTATCGATGTCGGCCATGGCCTGCTCCATCGTCTGCCCCGGCAGGGCATACATCAGATCGAGGTTGAAATTGTCGAAGCTCGCTTGCGCGATGCCAATGGCCGCGCGCGCCTGCGCCGCGTCGTGGATGCGGCCAAGCGCCTTCAGATGAGCGGGATTGAAACTCTGGATGCCGATCGACAGCCGGTTGATGCCGAGCGCACGGAACTCGGCGAACTTGCGCGCCTCGAATGTCCCCGGATTGGCCTCCAGCGTGATCTCGGCATCGGCGGCGAGCGGCAGGCGCGCACGAATGGCGGACAACAGGTCGTCGAGCGCGCGCGCCGACAACAGCGACGGCGTGCCGCCACCGAAAAACACCGTATACACCGGCCTCCCCCAGACTTGCGGCAACGCCCGGTCCAGGTCGGCAATCAGCGCCTGGATGTAGCGCTGTTCCAGTCCGCTTTCCAGACTCATCAGCGCGCTGTCGTCAGCGGCACGCGTTCCCTTTATTTCATGCGAATTGAAGTCGCAATAAGGACACTTGCGCACGCACCACGGGATATGCACGTACAGCGACAGCGGTGGCAAGACCGACAGCGCGATCGCCGCGTTCTTGACGGGTGACTCCAGGGTCTGCATGGGCATCTTGAAGGAATTCCAGTTTCTACTATAACCTGTCCGCCAGTTTCTTCCGCCACGCAACGGCCACGCAGCCTGTCATCAGCGCAATGACGCAATCCGGCAGTGAAAATCCGATCGGTGTCTTCGATTCCGGCGTGGGGGGACTGACCATCCTGCGCGCCGCACGGCAGGCGCTGCCCTGCGAAAACCTGGTCTATGTCGCCGATGCCGCCCACGTTCCCTATGGACAAAAATCGCCGGAGCAGATTCAAGACCGGGCCCTGGCGATCGGCGGGTTTCTGCTCGGGCAGGCAGCAAAGGTCATCGTCGTCGCCTGCAATACCGCAACGGCCGCGGCCATCGATTTGCTGCGGGAGCGATTGTCCATTCCCGTCGTCGGCGTCGAACCGGCCATCAAACCCGCCGTTGCCGCCACGCACAGCGGCGTGGTGGGCGTCCTTGCAACACCGGCCACCCTGGCGAGCGAGCGCTACCTCAGCCTGATCGAACGCTTTGCAGGCGGCATCCGCATCGTGGCGCAGCCTTGCGCCGGACTGGCCGAGCACATCGAGCGCGGCGATCTCGATGGTGAGCGCACCGAGCGACTGTTGCGCGGCTTCGTCGAACCATTGCTGGCCGAAGGTGCCGATGTCATCGTACTCGGCTGTACCCACTATCCGCTGGTCGCGCATATCGTCCAGCGCATCGCCGGCCCCGGCGTGGCCGTCATCGAAAACGGCACAGCCGTCGCAAGGGAGGTGGCAAGACAATTGGCGCTGCGCGGATCGGCGCGTGCGGTCGGGACGGGAAGCGAAGTCTTCTGGTCGAGCGGGCCGACGCAGCGCATCGACGCACTGCTGGGCGAACTATGGGCGCCGCATGCCCGCGCGCGGCGTTTGCCGGAGGTTCAGACCCGTGACGGACGGGACTTCAACGCAACGCCCTGAGGATTTTGATGACCCGCAGCACGGTCACGACGATCAATCCGCTGCGGTAGCCCATGCGCAGCAACTTGCCGGGCCCTACCATCACCAGCGCGGCGGCAACGAGCGCGACGCCGACCGGGCGCGATTTGAACTGGAGATAGCCGCGCCAGGCCAGATCGACGAAGGACAGGGATTGCCTGACCGCCGCCGCCTGCACGGCCAAGTCGCTGCGCTGCGCGGCCGCCCGTGCCACCAGCAACCGCCGCCTGCGTACGATGTCGCGCAGCCGGTGGCTCATCTTCCACCCAGGCGATCTCGATCCTTGGCGAGCTCCTCGAGCGTCGACTGGAACAGACGCGGCCTGCCGCGCACCACCGCCCTGACCTGCAGAACCGAGAGCAGCGCGAGCACCGCGAATCCGGCCGCGAGGAGGATGGCAACCAGAATCCGGTTGCTATCCCAGAACGCAACCAGGATGGCCACCGCCATCAGGAGCACCGTCGTAAACGCCAGGAACAGCGAGACGATGGTCCACAACAGCATCGCAGTCAGGCGGGCAACCTGCTCCTCGACTTCCGTGCCGAGCAATTCGATGCGATTCTCGACGATGCCGACAACCGTGCCGAGCAACTGTCTCAGCGAATCGAACATGCCTGGCGGATGTCCCTGGCGCGGTTTTGAACCCTCATGGTCGTCCATGCGCCTGACTTACTTCTTCGCAATCAGAATACCGATGACGACGCCCACGGCGGCCGCGACTCCGATCGACGCCCAGGGATTGTCATGCACGTATTCGTCCGCCACCTTGGCCGCTTCGCGAGTCTGCGCCGCAGCCGCGTAACCGGCCTGCGCAATGCGGGCCTTCGCGGCATCGATGGATACTTCCGCCCGGGCACGTGCCGCAGCAACCTTTTCGCCCGCCTGGCCCGCTGTGGCCCTGAGCAACTCTTCCGCGTCCGTCACCACCAGACGCAAGTCTTCCATGAGTTTGTCCGCCGAAACCGCTTTGCTATTCATCACGCTCTCCTGGGTTGATTCAATGCACTTTTGTCGGTTATGGCGGCGTCCTGATGCATGCACAGAACGCCTTCCCGCTCAGCCGCGCTGCTTCAACGCATCGACAAGCAGCGCCAGCGCTTTGCCACGGTGACTCATGAGATTCTTCCGGGCAGGTGCAAGTTCCGCTGCGGTCTGCCCAAATTCCGGATCCAGGAACAAAGGATCGTAGCCAAAGCCGCCTGAACCGCGCGGCATCCGCAGAATCTCGCCCCGCCACAGCCCTTGCGCAATCAGCGGCTGCGGGTCCTGCGCGTGATGCATCACCACGATTACACAGTAATAGTGCGCCTCGCGATCCCGGCGCTCGCCAAGCATTTCGAGCAATTTCGCGTTATTACGCTCGTCCGACCGGGGTTCGCCTGCATACCGCGCGGATTGGACGCCCGGCGCCCCGCCCAGTGCCTCGACGCAGATGCCGGAATCGTCCGCCAGTGCCGGCAAGCCGGTCATGCCGGCCGCATGCCGCGCCTTCGCCAGCGCATTCTCCACGAAGGTGCCGTGCGGTTCGTCAGCCTCCGTGACGCCGAATGCGGATTGCGGCATCACCTCGATGCCCAGCGGCGCGAGAATCTGGCCGATCTCGCGCAGCTTACCCGGGTTGTTGGACGCAATGACCAGCTTTTCGAACACCGAAGCTCCCAACCCGGCGATCAGGCGCCGCTGCCCAGTGCGGCCTTCTGCGCGGCAACCAGCTGCCCGATGCCGTGTTCGGCCAGATCGAGCAGCGTATTCATCTGCTGTCTGGAAAACGGTTCGCCCTCAGCCGTACCCTGCACTTCCACCAGCGCCCCGCCGCCGGTCATGACCACATTCATATCGGTATCGCTGCTCGAATCCTCGGGGTAATCCAGATCGAGCACCGGCGTGCCCTGATACATGCCGACGGAAATCGCGGCGACGAAATCGCGCAGCGGCCAGTTCGCGATGGCCTGCTTGTCCTGCAGAAAAGTGATCGCGTCATGCAGCGCAACGAAGGCGCCCGTGATGCTCGCGGTGCGTGTGCCGCCATCGGCCTGGATGACATCGCAGTCGATCTGGATGGTGCGCTCGCCGAGCGCTTCCAGGTTCGTCACCGCGCGCAGGCTGCGGCCGATCAGGCGCTGGATTTCCTGCGTGCGTCCGGATTGCTTGCCGCGCGCCGCTTCGCGGTCCGAGCGCGTATTGGTGGCCCGCGGCAGCATGCCATACTCGGCCGTAAGCCAGCCCTTGCCCTTGCCTTTGAGGAACGCCGGGACTTTTTCCTCCACGCTCGCGGTACACAGGACCCTGGTGTCGCCGCACTCGATCAGCACCGAGCCTTCCGCATGGCGCGTATAGGCGCGGGTGATGCTGATTTTTCTCAATTGATCGGGGGCACGTCCGCTTGGTCGCATGGCTCTGCTTTCGTTTCAGGATGACGTCGGAATGGGCAGGACTCTGGGCGCGCAGCCAGGTCCATCACGGTCGCGCGAATCGGAAAAACGCCCTGATTTGTGTGCTATCTTTTCGGCTCGCCAATTTTGGTGAACTCCTTCGCCCTTGTAAAGCTTCCGGGCCGCCAATGATTTACAGCATGACGGGTTATGCAGTTGCCGGGGTCGAGCTCGCGTTCGGCGCGCTCAATCTCGAACTGCGTTCGGTGAATCATCGCTATCTCGACATCCAGTTTCGCATCCCGGACGAACTGCGGCCGCTCGAATCGGGGTTGCGCGAGAAGGCCGCTGCGCGGATTGGCCGGGGCAAGGTCGAAGTGCGTATCGCCATCAGCAAATCCGCGGCTTCACAATCGAACCTCGAACTCGACGACAGGCTGCTGGGCCAGCTCGCGCAACTGGATGCCCGCGTGAAAACCGTGCTGCTCGAGGGTCAATCGCTGTCGGTGGCGGACGTGCTGCGCTGGCCCGGCATGCTCGGCAACGACAATCTGGTGCCCGACGAACTGCAGGAAGCCTGCGGCCGGCTGCTCGACCGCGCGCTCGACGATCTGACCGCAACACGCGGGCGCGAAGGCGAAAAACTCAAGAACCTGCTGCTCGAGCGCATTGCATCCATGGAGGCGCTGGTGGCCAGGCTGGCGCCGCGCATGCCGCAACTGGTCAGCAGTTACAGGGAAAAGCTGACTGCGCGGCTGAAGGAGGCGATGATCAATCTGGATGACGAACGCCTCAAGCAGGAACTGGTTCTATTCGCCTCCAAGATCGACGTCGACGAGGAGTTATCACGGCTGACGGCCCATTTCGGCGAAATCCGCCGCATCCTCGACAAGGGCGGCGCCGCCGGCAAGCGCCTCGACTTCCTGATGCAGGAACTGAATCGCGAAGCCAACACCCTGGGATCGAAGTCGGTCGACATGGAGTTCACCCAGACCTCGATGGACCTCAAGGTGCTGATCGAGCAGATGCGCGAACAGATCCAGAATATCGAATAACGAGTAAGGAGCCAGGGGTCAGGAGTGAGGAAAAACCATCCGTCTTATGTCCTAACGCGTGCTCAGAAGCGGCGCCGCCCTGACATTGCGTTTTCGGCCGCCATCGCGGCGCAGTTCCTGACTCCTCACTCCTGACTCCTTTCGCCATGAAAGGGAACGTCTTCATCATCTGCGCGCCGTCCGGGGCCGGCAAGACCTCGCTGGTCTTCGAGCTGCTCAGGCGCGACCGCAGCACGCGGCTGTCGGTTTCGCACACCACGCGCGCGCCGCGCCCGGGCGAACAGGACGGGCGCGACTATCACTTCGTGTCGAGGACGGCTTTCGAGGCGATGATCGGACGCGGCGAATTCCTGGAAAGCGCCGAAGTGCACGGCAACCTCTATGGCACGTCGCAGGGCTGGATCGACGAGCAGCGCGCCCGCGATGTCGATATCGTGCTGGAAATCGACTGGCAGGGTGCGCAGCAGGTGCGCAGGCTGATTCCGGAAGCCATCGGCATTTTCATCCTGCCGCCTTCGCCGGATACGCTGCGGCGGCGCCTGATCGACCGCGGACAGGACAGCGAGGCTGTCATCGCGCGCCGGCTGCAGGCTGCGCGCGGCGAGATCGCCCATCTGGCCGAATTCGACTATGTTATGATAAACAACAATTTCGATGATGCCGTCGAAGACTTGGTGAGTATCGTGCGGGCGGCCCGGTTACGGACCGCCTCACAGGTTTCCCGCCACAGCGATTTGATCAACAGTCTGAAATGAGCTGCATATGGCGCGCATAACCGTAGAAGATTGCCTGAAACACATTCCGAATCGCTTCGAGCTCACGCTCGCTGCGACTTACCGCGCGCGACAACTGGCTACCGGCGCGTCTCCGTTGGTGGATACCAACAAGGACAAACCCACCGTTATCGCATTGCGCGAAATCGCGTCCCAGAAAGTCGGGGCGGAAATCCTCAAGACCAAGGTCTGACGGACCTCGTCACGACGACCGCAGGAGGCTCAGCCAAACATTTGTGACTGCCGGTGAACGCAGGTTGTTTACCGGTCGCGGCTGAAGCCCCCCCAAATGTCCGAAGCCGAGCTTCTTTTCAAGAATGCAGCCGGCTACCTCAAGCCGGAGGACATCGTACAGCTGCAAAGCGCGTATCAGTTCAGCGAGACCGCTCACGAAGGCCAGTTCCGCCAGTCCGGCGACCCCTATATCTCCCATCCGATCGCCGTTGCCCAGATCCTCGCGCAATGGCATCTCGACGCCCAGGCCCTGACCGCCGCCCTGCTGCATGACGTGATGGAGGACACGGCGGTCACCAAGGGCGAGATCAGCGAAAAATTCGGCAAGCACGTGGCCGACCTCGTCGACGGCGTCTCCAAGCTCGACCGCATCGAATTCCAGACGCAGGAAGAAGCGCAGGCGGAAAATTTCCGCAAGATGCTGCTGGCCATGGCGCGCGACGTGCGCGTGATCCTGATCAAACTGGCCGATCGCCTGCACAACATGCGCACGCTGACGGTCATGCATCCGAAGAAGCGCGCGCGCATCGCGCGCGAGACGCTCGAGATCTACGCGCCGATCGCGCACCGGCT
>JANXPQ010000353.1 GCA_025357235.1 Betaproteobacteria bacterium | reverse complement strand
TGCTGAACAGGTCGAGCTCCGGCCGGTAGTGGACGGCCGCCGAGCGCACGAGGCCGACGAGCAGGGCGGCGAGCGCAGCACCCGGCAGGCTGCCCAGCCCGCCGATCACCACGACGGCGAAGGCGAGCACGATGGTTTCCGCGCCGATGCCGGGCTGCACCGAGATCATTGGTGCCGTCAGGGCGCCGCCCAGCGCGCCGAGCATTGCGCCGACGGTGAATGTGATGAAGTACACGCGACCCACGTTGATGCCCATTGCGCCCGACATTTCCCGGTCATGGATCACGGCCAGCAACATCTTGCCCTGGCGGGTTTTGGTCAGGACCCAGGCGAGTACCGCGCCGATGAAGACCGCGGCGCCAAACACGACCAGGTTGTAATTCGGGTAAGTCAGGCGTCCCACGGAGAAGTTGCCCAGCAGGCCATAGGGTTCCGCAATGAAATAGGGATCGACACCCCACGCCAGCTTGACGAAATCTTCGAGGATCAGGAATACCGCATAAGTGACCAGGACCAGGACGATCTCGTCCTTGCCGTACATGAAACGCAGCAGGCCGCGCTCGATTACTGGACCTGCGATGAGTCCCACCAGGATCGCCGCAACCAGCATGACGGCATAACTGCCCATGGGCGGGTAACCCTGTTTGATCCAGTAGCCGGCGAGCGACGCGGCGCTGTAGGCGCCGAGCGCATACAGGCTGCCGTGGGCGATGTTCAGGATCTTCATCACGCCGTAGATCAGGGTCAGGCCGACGGCGATGATGAACAGCCAGGACGAATAGATCAGCCCGTCGATCACGACGGCGAGAAGTTGGCCCACGGTTTAAGCGCCGGGGGTTGCTACCACTTGCCCGGTTTCATGCCCGCCTTGATCCAGTCGACGCTCTTTACTCCCTCCGGCGGCTGGACGCGCTCTACCGGGTAGTATTTGATGTTGCCGACGGTGATCACGCCATTGACCGTGCGCGTCGTGCCATAGGCGGTGCCGGTCACGGCCTGGTGGCCCTTGCCCAGCTTCATCATGACCCTGCCGCTCGGCGAATCGAAATTCTCGTATTCGAATGCCTTGATGATTTCGTCGGTTCCCGGCGTGCCTTGCGCCTTCGCTTTTTCATACGCGGTCTTCAAGCCGAGAAATGCCTGCGCAACGCTGTACGCCGGGTAATTCGGATAGGTTTCCCCGCGTTCCTTGTAGATCTGCCGCAACCAGTCGTTCAACGCGCTTTTCTGCGCGTAAACGCCGCTGGGGCCGCGTGCGCCAATGATGGTGCCGTCGGGAATGCTGCCCGGCAACCGGTGCAGGTAGGGTTCGCCGGCCACCAGAATGAGCTGGCTGCGGGCAAACAGGTTGCGCGGTGTGGCCTGCAACATGAGGGCTTCAAGGTCGCCGCCCCACAGGCTGGAGTGAATCACGTCGGAATTGCTTTCCAGCAGGGCGGAGATTTCGGGACCGTATTGTCCGGCGCCGAATTTTGGCATCTGCGATGTGGTGATAGTCAATTCGGGCTTCAATGTCGCCATGACCGCGGTAAAGTCGGCCCAGGAATCCTGTCCCCACGCGTAGTTCTGATTGATGCCGCCCATGGTTTTGACCGCGGGCCGGTTTTCCAGCAGATACATCGCGCCGGCCACTGCATCCATAGTGGCATGCGGCCTAGTGCGGAACACGTACTTGTAGCTCGCGTCTTCGAATACGCGCGGCGTGCCGCAATCGAACAGGATGGTGATTTTCTTGAGTTCCTCGGCCACCGGTGCCACGGCCAGACAATCGCCGCTGCCGATGTAGCCGATCACGAAATCGACATTCTGGCGTTCCACCAGATTGCGCAATTCGGCGACCTGCTTCGTCGCGCCGCCGGCCTCGTCGATCACCACCAGTTCGAGCGGCGTGCCGCCGAATCCCTTGGTAGTGTACGGTGCAGGGACTTTGCCGGCATTAAGCGAATCCATGATCGCTTCGGCAGCGAGCTTGGCGGGAACACCAAACGGCCCCGCAGCCGGGCCCGAGAGGAAAGTCACCAGCCCGATGCGGATTGGTTTGTCCTGCGCATTGCAGATCGCCGGAATGATAGCCAAGGCTGCCGCGAACAGGGCCATTCCAGACTTCAGGGCCTTCGAAACCTGCGTGTTCATATCTTCTCCCCCCGGTTCTTGATGACTTCAGAAAGCGATCCGGCGATTCAACTGCCTCGCCAGACTATTGGAATTTAGCCGGAATCTATCAGGTTTTGACCTCGCCCAGCAATGCATCGATGACGCCCCGGAGGGACGGACGAAATCACTTGTATGCTGGCGGTGGCGGGCAGCCGGAACGATCAATGTCCGGCGAGCCGTTGGCGCGCGCGCGCGATGGCGGCGCGCACCTGCTTCGGTGCCGTGCCACCGACATGATCGCGCGCTGTCAGCGACCCTTCGAGCGACAGCTTGTCGATCACGTCCGCGTCGATCAGTTTGGAGAACTGCCTCAACTCTTCCATGCCCAGTTGCGCGAGATCGACGCCCTTCTCTGCGGCGCGGCGCACGGCGCGCGCGACGACTTCGTGGGCTTCGCGAAACGGCATGCCCTTTTTCACCAGATAGTCGGCGAGATCGGTCGCCGTGGCGTAGCCTTCCATCGCGGCGCGGCGCATCGCTTCTTTATCCACGGTGATGCCGCCGACCATGTCGGCATAGATTCTCAAGGTCGCGCCCAGGGTATCGACGGTATCGAACAAAGGTTCCTTGTCTTCCTGGTTGTCCTTGTTGTAGGCGAGCGGCTGGCCCTTCATGAGCGTGAGCAGCCCCACCAGATGGCCGTTGACGCGGCCGGTTTTGCCGCGTACGAGTTCCGGCACATCCGGATTTTTCTTTTGCGGCATCATCGACGAGCCGGTGCAGAAACGGTCGGCCAGCCGGATGAAACCGAAACGGGGATTCATCCACAGGATCAGCTCCTCGGACAGCCTGGAAAGGTGCGTCATGAGCAGCGCCGCGCAGGCGCAGAATTCGATCGCGAAGTCACGATCGGACACCGCGTCGAGCGAGTTTTCGCAGACGCCGTCGAAACCCAGCTCCTTTGCGACCCGAGCGCGGTCGATCGGAAACGTCGTTCCGGCCAGTGCGCCGGCGCCCAGCGGAAGCTGGTTGAGTCGCTTGCGGCAGTCGGCTAAACGCGATGCATCGCGCCCGAGCATTTCGTAATAGGCCATCAGGTGATGCGCGAAACTCACCGGCTGGGCGACCTGCAGATGCGTGAAACCGGGCATCAGCGTGTCGACATGCTGATCCGCGAGATCGAGCAGGCGGCCTTGGAATGCGGCGATGAGCGCGAGCGTCTCATCGATGGCTGCGCGCAGGTACAGACGGATGTCGGTGGCCACCTGGTCATTACGCGAACGACCGGTGTGCAGGCGTTTGCCCGCATCGCCGACCAGATCGGTCAGGCGTTTTTCGATGTTCAGGTGGACGTCTTCGAGGTCGATCAACCAAGCGAACTTTCCCTGGCGGATTTCATCGAGGATGCCTGCCATGCCACGCTCGATGTCAGCCAAGTCGGTTTTGGACAGCACACCGGCCGCTTGCAGCATGCGCGCGTGCGCGAGCGACCCCTGGATGTCGAATTCAGCCAGTCTCTTGTCGAAGCCGACGGACGCCGTATAGCGTTTGACCAATTCCGCGACCGGCTCGTCGAATCTGCCTGACCACGTCTTGCCGTCCTTGTCCGCCGGCGGTTCCTGTTGTTGCATTGGCGATCTGCCCCGTTCACAATGGAATGCGTTAAACAATTGTTTTGGCGCGCGTTTCGGCACGTCTTTACAGATGCCAAGTATAGATCAAAACTCTGCTGCAACCCTGCTGCCGAATTTCCGCAATCTTGGCGTCATGCTGCGGATGCTGGTCATCGTTACGGCGCTCACGGCCGTAGCGGCGATGTTGAAATCCTCGAACTGGAGCGGCTTCATGCAGCAATGGGTCGCCATCGCAGCCGTGGTTCAGCCGATTGTGATCCTTTCGGTGCTGCTGCTGGGTGCGGCGAATTCCGGGCTGCACAAGCTCGAATATCGGTCCGCAGTCGTGCTGATCGTCGCCGTGGAACTCGCCGTCACCCTGCTAGTGCTGCGCTTCGGAGCGCTGATTTTGGAAACGGAAATGGCGGATGCCGGACGCGATGCCTTTTTTGCCGTGGCGACGACGCTCGCGTTGCTCGGCTATTTCAACCTGCGCAATCGCGCGCTCTCGCCGGTGCTGACGGAAGCCAGGCTGCAAGCACTGCAGGCGCGCATCCGTCCGCACTTCCTGTTCAACAGCATCAATGCAGTGCTGTCGCTGATACGGGCCGAGCCGCGGCGCGCCGAGGCTGCGCTGGAAGACATGGCCGATCTGTTCCGCGTACTGATGGCCGACAATCGGGATCTTGCGCCGCTGGCAAACGAGGTGGAACTTTGTCGCCAGTACCTCGCCCTCGAGCAATTGCGCCTGGGTTCCCGGCTGCAGATAGACTGGCACGTGGACAATATGCCCGGGGATGCGCTCATGCCGCCGCTGGTGCTGCAGCCGCTTCTGGAGAACGCGGTCTATCACGGCATCGAGCCGTCGATTGAGCCCGGCGTCGTCAGCGTCAGCATCTATCATGTTCGCGACCAGGTGCACATGGTCCTGCGCAATCCCTACCGCAAGGATGGCAGCCACCACGCCGGCAACAAGATGGCGCTGGGCAATATCAGGGAGAGACTGGCGCTGCACTTCGACGCGGAGGCGAGTCTGCAGGCGCGTGTCGGCGACAAGGAGTACGAGGTGCATATCACCATCCCGTACGTAAAGGCGGACGAATGACAAAGCATCCCCAGGCCCTGAAAGTCGTCATCGCCGACGACGAAACGCCGGCCCGCAGCCGGATACGCGATCTGCTGGAGGATTGCGCAAGCAGCTTTCCGATCGAACTCGTCGGCGAAGCAGCGAGTGGAAAGGAGTTGCTGGCGTTGCTCGCAAAAACGCCGGCTGACGTGGTATTGCTCGACATCCGTATGCCTGAAATGGATGGACTCGAAGCTGCCCAGCACATGCTGAAATTGCCGGAACCGCCATCGGTGATTTTCACCACGGCCTACGATGACTACGCGCTGAAGGCATTCGAACTGCATGCCGTGGACTATCTGGTCAAGCCGATCCGGTTGCGGCGTTTGCACGATGCATTGACGAGGACGCGGGCGATCACGCCGCTGCGCCTGGATGTCCTGCAAAGAATTGCGCCGGAGCCGCGCAAACATCTTTCTGTGCAGGAACGTGGCAAGGTCATGCTGATCGCCGTATCCGATATCCGCTATCTGCGGGCCGAACTCAAGTATGTGACCGTACGCACGGCTACGCGGGAGCATCTTGTGGAAGAATCGCTTTCGCGCCTGGAGCAGGAGTTGGCCGATCAGTTCGTGCGCATCCATCGTAGCTGCCTGGTGGCGAAGGCGCATATCATCGGATTCGAGAAGGATGCTGCCGAGGCCGGCGAATCGCGCTGGGCCGTGATGCTGAACGGTCTGGAAGAGAAACTGCCGGTCAGCCGCCGCCAACAGCACATCGTCAAGGAATTCGGACGAAGTCTGCAGTGAGCCGCCCCCGGTCCGCGTCGATGCCGGCGCGGTGAAGCCGTCGCGGATTTGGCCTATCATTCGGCAAACCGCTTTTCATTCGCCCAAAAAAGGAAAATGTCATGGCTGCCGACCTCGGTATCAAGGAGAAGGATCGCCTCAAGATTGTGGAGGCTTTGTCAAAGCTGCTCGCCGACAGCTATACGCTTTATCTCAAAACCCATAACTTCCACTGGAACGTGACCGGCCCGATGTTCCAGACGCTGCACCTCATGTTCCAGACGCAATATACAGAGCTGTGGACCAACATCGATCTCATTGCTGAGCGCATCCGCTCCCTGAACGCCCCTGCGCCGGGCACGTACGCGCAGTTTGCCAAGCTCGCGTCCATCCGCGAAACGGTGGGCGTGCCAAAGGCACAGGACATGATCAGGATCCTGCTGGAAGGACACGAAGCCGTAACCCGTACCGCACGCAAGGCTTTCCCCGCGGCCGAAAAGGGAGGTGATCAGCCCACCATGGATTTGCTGACCCAGCGCATGGAGGTTCATGAAAAGACGGCATGGATGCTGAGGAGCCTGCTGGAGAAATAGCCCGGCACGCGTTTCCAGGTTTTCCAGTTTGCCGATCCAGGGCCGCTGCTGATCTTCCTGCAGCGGCCGAATTTTGTCTCCGTCACGCTGATAACGCTGAGGTTTGCATTTGACCGTGAATCATCCAACCCGAATCGTCGTTGCCACCCGCGAAAGCGCGCTGGCGATGTGGCAGGCGCGCCATATCGAGGCAAGGCTCAAAGTGCTCTATCCGGCGATGCAGACGCAGTTGCTCGGCATGACCACCGAGGGAGATCGCGTGCTCGGCACGTCGCTTGCCAAGATTGGCGGCAAGGGATTGTTCATCAAGGAACTCGAACTGGCTCTCGAATCGGGGCAAGCGGACATAGCTGTGCATTCGATGAAGGATGTGCCGATGAATCTGGAAGCGGGATTCAGTATCGCGGCCATTACGGAGCGCGAGGATCCGCGGGACGCCTTCGTATCCAACGAATTTCGCGATCTGGAAAGCCTGCCGCCCGGAAGCGTGATCGGCACTTCCAGCCTGCGGCGCGAAAGCCAGTTGCGCGCGCGCTTTGCGCATCTTCGCGTCGAGCCCCTGCGCGGCAATGTCCAGACACGCCTGCGCAAGCTGGATGAAGGTCAGTACGCAGCGATCATCCTCGCAGCCGCAGGACTCAAACGTCTTGGACTTGCGGCACGCATCACCAGAATTCTGGAACCGACGTACAGCCTGCCCGCAGTCGGACAAGGTGCGCTGGGGATAGAGTGCCGCGCAGATCGCGCCGACATGATTGCGGCGTTGGCCCCCCTGAACGACCCGGACACTCGCTGGTGCGTAGAAGCCGAGCGTGCGCTGAGCCGGGCGCTTGCGGGTAGTTGCCAGGTCCCTCTGGGCGGATTCGCCGAGATCAGCGGCGGCAGCGCGCGGTTGCGCGGTTTCGTCGCCAGTCCGGATGGCAGCCGCATGGTTTGCGATGACATTACGGTGCCGCGTTCGGGCATGCCGCAGGAACTCGGCAACGCGGTCGCGCAGCGTCTGATCGCGAAAGGTGCCCGCGAGATTCTGGCCGGACTGGACGGGCAGCCCGAATGAGGTCGGACTTGGCTGGAGTGGAAATCCTGGTAACGAGGCCCGCGAAACAATCCGTGCAACTGGCCCGGCTCATCCGCGACGCGGGCGGTGAACCCATTTTGTTCCCCGCCCTGGAGATCGAACCGCTGGAGGAGGCCGCAATCGCGCCCGTCCTCGATCATCTGCCGCTTTTCAATCTATTGATTTTTGTCAGCCCGAATGCTGCGCGCGTGGCGATGCCGCGCATTGCGAAGAGGGGTGGGGTGCCCGCCCACGCCAAAGTTGCCGCAGTCGGACCGGGAACTGCGGCCGAGTTGAAAAAATCCGGCGTGCGGGACATCATCTCACCGCGGGAGGGCTTCGATAGCGAGGCCCTGTTCGCTGAACTATCGATCATGCCACTGGGCGACAGCCGGGTTCTGATCGTCAGGGGGCAGGGAGGCCGCGAATTCCTGGACGAGAATTTGCGCTCGCGTGGCGCCACAGTCGAATATCTAGAATGCTATCGCCGGGTGAAGCCGGATCGCGACATGCGGGAATTGATGTCGCATTCGGGCCGCGAGGGCATGCAAGCCTGCCTGGCGACGAGCTCGAACATCGTCGAAAACCTGTTCGAGATGGCTGGAGAGGCGGGGCGCTCCTGGCTTTGCGGCATGCCGTTCTTCGTTCCTCATCCACGCGTGGCTGCCACGGCATTTTCCCGCGGGGTGCGTAGAGTGTTCGTCGCGGGCAACGGCGATGAAGCGTTGTTGGCTGGAGCGCAGACCTGGTTCGCACGTCTGCGTCCGCCCCGAGCATCATGAGTTATTGGATTTCACGCATGAGTAGAGATGGCCGATCAATCCGACGATAAGCTTTTGGTCACGGCCGCGCCGCGCCGTTCGCCGTTCGCCATCATGGCCTTGTTGCTGGCGCTCGCGGCGGTTGCGCTTGCCGGGTGGCAGTGGTTCGATGCGCGCCGCGGTATCGGCGTGCTTGAGCACGACGTGGCAAAGCGTCTTGGCGAAGTCGATGCCCTGAGTCGCGACACCCGTGCCCTGGCAGTGCAATCGCGCGATACGATGGGCGACGTGAGCGCACGGCTCGGACAGCTCGAGGCACGCATGTTTGAAACCCAGAACCAGCGGCTTGCCCTGGAGTCGCTTTATCGCGATCTATCGCGCAGTCGCGACGAGTGGACGCTGGCCGAGGTCGAACAGGTTCTGCTGATCGCCAACCAGCAGTTGCAGCTGTCCGGCAACGTGAAGGCGGCGCTGATTGCCCTGGAAACGGCCGATACGCGCCTGGCGCGCATGGACCGGCCGCAGTTGACTGCGTTGCGCCGCGTGATCAACCAGGATATGGAGCGGTTGAGGGCGGCGCCTTACGTGGATGTCGTGGGCATGGCGTTGCGCCTGGATAACGTCATGGCTCAGATCGATACCCTGCCGCTGGCCATGGAACAAAGGCCCGCATTGCCGAATCCAGAACCGGAATCGCCCGGTGCGGGTTTCTGGCAGCGATTGTGGCGCGAAGGCAAGCGCGACCTGCGCGATCTGATCCGCGTCCAGAACGTGGAGAAACCCGAAGTCCCGTTGCTCTCGCCAGACCAGGCGTTTTTCCTGCGGGAAAATCTGAGATTCCGCCTGCTAGGCGCGCGCCTGTCGTTGCTGGCGCATGATGAAGCAAGTTTCAAGACGGACCTGAAGGCTGCTTCGGAGTGGCTGGCCCGCTACTACGATGGCGGCAACAAGACTGTGGCGACGGCGCAGGCCACGCTCAAGCAATTGCTGCAGTCCGATATCGGTGGCCACACGCCCGATATTTCCGCAAGCCTGGATGCCGCGCGCAATTTCAAGCTGGTGCGCGAGCACACGTTGCGCTGACCAATGTCTCCCGAACGCAACAAGGTGACCTGATGCGGGCACTTTTATGGGTGCTGGGCCTGTTTGCGGTTGCCGTCGGCCTGGTAATCGCAGCGCGCTACAACAACGGTTATGTACTGGTGGTGCTGCCGCCGTGGCGTGCGGAGCTTTCGCTCAATCTCGCGATTATCATCGTGCTCGCGGTCTTCCTGCTCGCCTACGTCGTGGTGCGCACGGTCATCGTCACCGCAACCATGCCGTCGCGGGTGCGCGCATTCCAGAAGCGGCGTTCCGAAAGCCGCGCCCGGGCAACCTTCAATGAAGCACTGATCAACTTTTTCGAGGGTCGCTTCGGCCGGGCGGAAAAGGCGGCTTCCGCGGCGCTCAAGGCCGGGGAATCTCCCGCGCTTTCGGCAATGCTTGCCGCGCGTGCCGCGCACGGCATGCGCGCATTCGCCACGCGCGACAAATACCTCGCAAGATCGACCGGCGCGGACCCCGAGGAAGACGCCATGAAATTGATGGCTCAGGCCGAGATGCTGCTCGACGAACGCCGTTACTACGATGCGCTGGACGTGCTCAAGAAGCTTCCCGAGAAGCATACCGCCGCGCTACGCCTCGAGTTGCGCGCGCAGCAGATGGCAATGAACTGGGAACGCGTACTGGCGCTCATTCCCCAACTGGAAAAGCGCAGGGTATTCGAGCGCCCGGTCGTGGCGCAGCTGCGTCGGCAAGCCGTCATCGAAAGCCTCAAGCGCAAGGCGGTGGACGATAAGTCCCTGCGGGACTATTGGGACAGGCTGTCTGCGGATGATCGGCACGACGCGCGCGTTGCCGCAACCGCGGCGCAGTCTTTCATTGCACTCGGTGGCTGCGAAGATGCCCACCGGATTGTCGAGGAGGGGCTGGAGCGCCAGTGGGACCCGGCGCTCCTGGCGATCTATTCCGAATGCCTCGGCACGGACGTGAGGCAACAGTTGGAGCGGGCGGAAATGTGGCTGCAACAGCATCCGCGCGACGCGGTGCTGTTGTTGACGCTGGGACGGCTTTGCGCCAGCCAGGGTTTATGGGGCAAGGCGCGCAGCTATCTCGAGGCCAGCCTGTCGATCGAGCCCACGCACTCGGCCCATCTCGAACTCGGGCGCCTGCTGGAGCGCGAAGGCAAGCCCGCTGAGGCTGCGGCCGAATATCAGAAAGCGCTGGCGGTCACGCTCGAACAATTGAAGCAACACGGTGGCGGGCGCAGAAGGCCGGTGGTCTGATATCGCGCACTATTATTGCGCGGGTACGCGCCTGGAGGCGGGCGGGACACAACCTTTAATGCCTTGAGTTGCCGGGAAAAATGATTTCTCTTGCGGGCGGGCGCAACGTTTGCTTGAAGGGGTGCGGGCCGCCACTGCAGTCCACTTTTCCCCAAGCCGCGAGCTCAGCACGGCTAAACCATGACTAAAGCTTTTCACATGAATGCTCCACAGAAACTGGACGCAACCGACAAGGAATCGCCGCTGAGGGAAGATATCCGCCTGCTGGGGCGGATGCTCGGCGATACACTGCGAGAGCAGGAAGGCGAAGCAATATTCGACCTGATTGAGCGCATTCGGCAGAACGCGATCCGCTTTCGCCGGGATTCCAACCCGGATGCAAAGCGCGAGCTGGAGGCCATGCTGAACAAGCTCGATCCCGTGCGCACCATCGTGGTCGTACGCGCGTTCAGCTACTTTTCGCAGCTCGCCAATATCGCCGAGGACCAGCATCACAACCGCAGACGCCGTGCCCATCTGATTGCGGGCTCGCCGCCGCAGGAAAGCAGCATGGCGCTGGCGCTCGCCCGCGCGCGCGACGAAGGCGTCACGGCGGACCGGGTTTCGGATTTCTTCGTCAATGCGCTGATCTCGCCGGTACTGACTGCGCATCCGACCGAGGTCCAGCGCAAGAGCATTCTCGATTGCCAGCTGGAAATTGCGCGCATGCTGACCGAGCGCGACCGCATCCAGCTCACCCCGGATGAACTGGTGCACAACGAAGAAGCGCTGCGCCGCGTGGTACTGACGCTGTGGCAGACGCGCATCCTGCGCGAATTGCGGCTGACGGTGAACGACGAGATCGAGAATGGGCTGTCGTATTACCGATATACGTTTCTGCGGCAGGTGCCACGGCTCTATGCGGAAATAGAAGACCTTCTTGCGCAGCACAATATCGGCAAAGTCAGGTCCGCCAATTTTCTGAAGCTGGGCAGCTGGATAGGCGGCGACCGGGATGGCAATCCCTATGTGACCGCCGATGTGATGAGGCACGCGCTGGCGCGCCACTCCGCGACGGCAATGGATTTCTACTTCGACGAGTTGCATCAGCTCGGCGGGGAATTGTCGCAATCGATACGCATGGTGGAAACCACGCCGGCACTCGACGAATTGGCGGGTCGTTCGCCGGACGTTTCCGAGCATCGACGTGACGAACCTTACCGCCGCGCTTTGACCGGAATCTATGCCCGGCTTTCTGCGACTTCGCATGCGCTCGGTCATCGTGTGCCCGACAGACCCGCGGTTGCCAACGCGCAGCCCTATCTGGACAACACCGAATTTGCGAAAGACCTCGCGGTGCTGGCAGATTCGCTCGCGGCGAATGGCTCGAAGCGCGTGGCGCGCGGCAGATTGCGCAATCTGTTGCGGGCCGCGAATATTTTCGGATTCCATCTGGCCCCGCTGGACATGCGCCAGCACAGCGGCGTACACGAGCAAGTCGTCACAGAGCTGTTTGCGCTCGGCGCACGCAAGCATGGCTATGCGGAGCTCGACGAAAACGGGCGCCGCGAGTGGCTGTTGCAGGAACTCAAGGTGCCCAGGCTGTTGCGATCGCCTTATTTGAACTACAGCGAAGAGGTCGCCAAGGAACTTGCAATCATAGATACCGCTGGACAAATGCATCGCCGTTTCGGTGGCCAGGCGTTGCCGAACTACATCATTTCGAAGGCGGACGCCGTCAGTGATCTGTTCGAGGTTGCGCTGCTCCTGAAGGAAGCCGGCTTGCTGCACCCGGGCGAAAATCCGCACCTTGAACTCAACATCATTCCGCTGTTCGAGACGATCGAAGATCTGCAAGGCTGCGGTCCGATCATGGATCAGTTGTTCTCGGAGCCGTACTACCGGCAATTGCTGGCAAGCCGCGGCGGTGTACAGGAGGTGATGCTCGGCTATTCCGACAGCAACAAGGACGGCGGTTTTCTCACCGCAAACTGGGAGTTGTTCAAGGCGGAAGTCGAATTGGTCAAGGTGTTCGATCGTCACGGCGTGAAGTTGCGGTTGTTTCACGGCCGGGGTGGATCGGTTGGTCGTGGCGGTGGCCCGAGTTACCAAGCCATTCTTGCCCAGCCGCCCGGCAGCGTCGCGGGGCAGATCCGCATTACAGAGCAGGGCGAAGTAATTGCCAGCAAGTACTCCGATCCGGACATCGGACGACGCAATCTGGAAACGCTCGTGGCGGCGACTTTCGAAGCCACGGTCCTCAAGCACGAAGGCGCGGGACAGCCCGCCTATCTCGAAGTCATGGAAGAGATGAGCGCGACGGCGTTTGCCGCGTACAGAAAGCTGGTCTATGAGACGCCGGGCTTCGTGCAGTTTTTCCGGAGTGCTACGCCGATTACGGAAATTGCCGATCTGAATGTCGGCAGCCGGCCGGCTTCGCGCAAGAAGACCGATCGCATCGAAGACCTGCGGGCGATTCCCTGGGTATTCTCGTGGTCTCTGTCGCGCATCATGCTGCCCGGCTGGTATGGGTTCGGGGCGGCAGTCGAAGAATTGGCGGGACGCCGCGGCGAGGCCGGCATCGAGTTACTGAAGAAGATGTACCAGGACTGGCCGTTCTTCCGCACGTTGTTGTCGAACATGGACATGCTGCTGGCGAAAAGCGACATAAGCATCGCCTCGCGGTACGCGGAATTGGTAACGGACGTAACGCTGCGCGAAGGCATATTCGGGCAGATCCAGGACGAATGGCACCGGACGGTGCGTTATCTGCTGGCAATCACCGGCCAGGGCGAACTGCTGGAGGCAAATCCGGCACTGTCGCGCAGCCTGCGCAACCGGTCGCCCTATATCGATCCGCTCAACCACCTGCAAGTCGAATTGCTCAGGCGTTATCGTGCAGGGGAAACGGATGAACGGACCCGGCGTGCGATTCTGCTGACGCTGAACGGTATTGCCGCGGGCTTGCGCAATAGCGGCTAGCAACCGGATCAAGCGGCAGCGGGTTTGGGATCGACCGAAGGCGTGAAAGCATCGGAGTAAAACTCGTCCTCCGGCAGCTTGCACAGCGTGGTGAATTCCTTGTGTGCGGACTCGACGACCACCGGGGCGCCGCAGGCATACGCCTGATATCCCGAGAGGTCGGGCAGGTCTTCGATGACCGCTTTGTGGACGAATCCCGTGCGTCCGTTCCATGCGTCTTCGGCGAGGGCATCCGAAACGACCGGGATGAAAGTGAAATTGTCGTGCTCTTCTTGCCATGTCCCCGCCAGCTCCGCCATGTACAGATCGGCCGGGCGGCGGCCACCCCAGTAAAGCACCATCTGGCGCGTGGTTCCCATATGGAACGCGTGTTCGATGATGCTTTTGATCGGGGCGAAGCCGGTGCCGCTCGCCACCAGGATCATCGGCTTGTCGGAATCCTCGCGCATGAAGAATGTGCCCAGCGGCCCCTCGAAACGCAGGATGTCCTTTTCCTTCATCTTGTTGAAGACAAATTCGGTGAACGCACCGTTGGCCATGTTGCGCACATGCAATTCGAGATATTCGTCGTCATGCGGCGGGTTGCCCATCGAATAGGACCGGCGCTTGCCGTCCTTCATGAGGATGTCGATGTATTGGCCGGCCAGAAACTGCAGGCGTTCGTTTGCCGGCAACTTCAGTTTCAGGACAATGACGTCTGGAGCGACCCTGTGCATTTCCTGCACGCGGCAAGGCAGTTTGCGGATATCGAGCTGACCGACGCCGCGTATTTCGCGCGCTTCGATTACCAGATCCGTCAGTGGCCTGGCCTGGCAGAACAATGCCAATCCCGCCTTCTTCTCGAACTCGGCCAGAACATAGGGTTGTGGATTGCCATAATCCACATTGCCCTCAAGGATTTTGCCCTTGCAAGCGCCGCAGGCGCCATTGCGGCATCCGTAGGGCAGCGTAAAACCTTCGCGTAACGCCGCAGCAAGCAATGTCTCACCGTCGTTGCACGTGAAGACATGATTGCTTGGCCTGATTGTTACCTGACGAGGCATAACGTCGATACTCTCCCGAAGCCTAACCGGGTCCGGGTTAAAATGAATGCATGAGACGATTGTTGATCATCGGTTGCGGGGATGTCGGCCTGCGCTTGGCGAAAGCGCTGAGAGGCCGCTGGCGCATCTATGCGCTTACCCACTCGCTCGATCGTTTTTCGACGTTGCGCGCGGAAGGCATCATGCCGGTCCCGGGAGACTTGGATCATCCGGAAACACTGGTACGAATTGCCGGCCTCGCCCAGGACGTCGTACATCTTGCACCACCGCCCAGCTCGGGCACGCGCGATACACGGACCATCAATTTGATAAGGGCCCTTGCGAAGGGCGGCAGTCTACCACAGCGTCTGGTATACATTAGCACCAGCGGCGTATACGGCGACTGCGGCGGTGACGTCATCGACGAAACCCGTCGCGTGCGTCCGTCCAGCGATCGCGCCCGGCGCCGGCTCGACGCGGAAAAGCAGATACGCGCATGGGGTGCCGAAACCGGCGCGCAGGTCAGCATTCTTCGCGTACCGGGAATCTATTCGGCGGGGCGGCTCCCGATAGCACGTCTCAAGGCGGGCACGCCGGCATTGGTTGCGGAGCGCGATCCTTATACAAACCACATCCATGCCGATGATCTGGCACGTACTGTATTGGCGGCGCTTGCTCGTGGACGCGGCGGGCGTGCCTATAACGCATCGGATGACTGCTGGATGAAGATGGGCGAGTATTTCGACATGGTCGCCAAGCAATTCAACCTGCCTTGTCCACCCCGCTTAAGCTGGGATGTTGCGCAAACACAGCTTCCGGAGAGTTTGCTGTCGTTCATGCGGGAATCGCGACGGCTTGCCAATGGCCGACTGAAAAAGGAATTGCGAGTCCGGTTGCGTTATCCGTCAGCGCAGCAAGGTGTTGTGGCTGCCTGGGAAGCAACCGAGCAATTCTGATCGATGCATCCAGCGGGAAGGATCCTGGATCGAAAAGGGGATCGCATGGCTGTCGACAACCGTGACATCGTTATTGTCTTGACCAATCTGCCGGATCGGGCGGCGGCATCGCGACTGGCGACATTGCTTGTCGAGCATGGCCATGCGGCGTGTGTAGACATCCTCGCCGAGTGCACATCCGTATATCGCTGGAAGGGCGAGATCGAAATGGCTACTGAGGTGCCGTTGCTGATCAAGACTACCTCGTCCGCGTATCCTCGACTCGAAGAGAAAATACGCGCCAATCATCCTTACGAACTTCCCGAAATCGTGAGCATCCCGGTCGGCAACGGCTTGCCTGAATATCTGAATTGGGTGGCGGCGGAATCCGCTTCCGGATAAGAACCGAACCGCATACATGAACTACTTTTCCGAACGTGTCACCACAGCATTGTTGGCCATTTTGTGCTCGATCCTGTTCGTGCCGGCATATGCCGCAGACGGACTGCTCGATCCTGACGAGGCGTTCCGGTTTTCGGCAAAGATTGTCGATCCGCAAACTGTTCAAGTGCGTTATCAAATTGCGGATGGCTACTACATGTATCGTGACCGCTTCCGCTTTACTGCTGCACAAGGGCCGGTGAAATTTGGCGCACCGCTGTTGCCCGCCGGTGCGATCAAGGAGGACGAGTTCTTCGGCAAGGTCGAGACTTATCGCGGCGCGCTGATGATCGAATTGCCGCTCAAGTCGTCGGCTCCGGCAGGAGGCTTTACCCTGAAAGTCGTCTCACAGGGTTGCGCCGATATTGGCGTTTGCTATACGCCCCTGACCCAGAGTGCGAAATTGGTACCGGTCGCCTATTCCGAGGCGGGCCCGCCTGCCTCGAACAAATCTTCAGGATTGCTCGCGCGCCTCCAACGTGAGACCGCGGGATCTGCGCGCGAGGAAGAATTTCTGCCGGTTGAGAAAGCGTTTACGGTCGAAGTCCGTTCCGCGGATGCGCAAACACTCGTTGCGCGCCTGACGCCGGCGGAAAGCTACTACCTGTACCGCGACAAGATCCACTTCGCCATCGCGTCGGGAGAAAAGGTGGCCATCGAGTCGGTGCAGTTGCCGCGCGGAGAAACCAAACAGGATCCGAATTTCGGCAAAACCGAAGTGTTCCATGTTCCCGTGCAGGCCGTGATAAGGCTGCGAAGGGATGGTCAGGATCAGACCTCTCTGGTCTTGAACGTCGGTTTTCAGGGGTGCAGTGAAAAAGGCTTGTGCTATCCACCGGCAACGCGGCAGATCCCGATTACGCTTGCGTCGATTTCGTCTCCGAGGTCGCCGAACCAATCGTCCGTTCCCGCGGCGCCGGCACCCGCGGGGGCGATGCAGCAGCCGTCTGAAGATCGGCAGATCGCAGGGTTGCTGAGAACCGGCAACTTCTGGCTGATCATGGCCAGCTTTCTGGGCTTTGGATTGCTGTTGTCTTTCACTCCCTGCGTTCTACCCATGATCCCCATACTCTCTGGAATGATTGCAGGTCAGGGAACCAAGGTGACACGCTTGCGCGGATTTACGCTCTCCGCGACGTACGTTCTCGGCATGGCGATTACTTACGCCATTGCCGGAGTTCTCGCTGGGTTGTCCGGCACCCTGCTATCCGCAGCTTTGCAGAACCCCTGGGTATTGGGGGCATTTGCGGGCGTATTTGTGTTGCTGGCGCTGTCCATGTTCGGTTTCTACGAACTGCAATTGCCGGCAGCATGGCAAACCGGTGCGACTGACACCAGCAATCGACTTACGGGAGGCACGCTGGTGGGCGTATTTGTCATGGGCGCCCTGTCAGCCGTAATCGTGGGACCGTGCGTCGCGGCACCACTGGCTGGAGCACTGCTCTACGTCAGTCAGACGCGCGACGTATACCTGGGAGGCTCGGCCCTGTTCATGATGGCACTTGGTATGGGGTTGCCGCTGCTGGTTATCGGGGCTTCAGCCGGCGCGCTGTTGCCCAAGGCCGGCGCGTGGATGCAGGTCGTGAAGAGTTTCTTTGGCGTCCTGTTGCTCGGCGCGGCGATCTGGATGATTTCGCCGCTTATCCCGATCGTCGCGCAAATGTTGTGCTGGGCGGTGCTGATGATTCTGTCGGGAATTTATCTTCACGCAATCGATCCTCTGCCCGTTGGGGCAAGCGGTTTTCGAAAGCTTTGGAAGGGCATTGGCGTAATTGTTCTGTTGATGGGCATTGCACTTCTGGTCGGCGGACTTTCCGGTGGCCATGATGTCTTGCAGCCGCTGTCCGGCTTGCGGATACGGGCGGGCGAAGACAAATCCGAGCAGACGTCATTTATTCGGGTGGCTTCGGTTACAGAACTCGACCGTGTGCTCGCCACCGCTAATAGACCGGTCATGCTGGATTTTTATGCCGACTGGTGTTTGGCCTGCAAAGAGATGGAGCGCCTGACGTTCCGGAATGAAATTGTCAAAACCAGCCTTGCCACCATGCTGCTGCTTCAGGCGGACGTTACCGGCAATTCCGCCGACGATGCGGCACTTTTGAAGCGTTTTGGGCTTTTCGGCCCTCCCGGAATCGTCTTCTTCGATAGGCAAGGCAAGGAAATCGAAGGCGCCCGGGTGATCGGCTATCTGCCTGCAGAGCGATTTCTTCCAGTTCTGGCCGAGGTCAACGCCATTCGTTGAGCAGGTGACCCTGTTTTCGTCACCTCTAGGTTGCTATCGAAGTGGGATCCTGTAAGGAAAATGCTTGAAAGATGCAGTTAAGTTCCGCCAACTTCGCTTAAGTTGAAATTTTTTGCAAAGATTGGGGACTTCCCCTTTATTGCCTGATTGCAGTGCCGTTATCGATTGCTTTAAGAGCTTGGGACACCCTCCGATATCCCTGCAACGTAAGCGATGAAGCGAGTAAATTCGCTTAAATCTGGACAAATTCCCGCTAACTACGGCAAACTGGCCGCCATGAAAACCACCTCGAAGGGTGGCAAAGCGCAGCCTCCCTCTGCGCAAAGCCCCCGGAAGGTTCTGGTGCTGCATGGTCCCAACCTGAATCTTCTCGGCACCCGAGAGCCACAGATATACGGGGGGGGAACGCTGGAAGATATCAGCAGACGGCTTGCTGTCCAAGCCGCGGACGGTGGCATCAAGCTGGACAGCTTCCAAAGCAATTCCGAGTCGGAACTCATCGAGCGCGTACAGAAAGCCCGTCAGTCCGACGTGGATTTCATCGTGATCAATCCGGCGGCCTTTACCCATACCAGCATTGCACTGAGGGACGCTCTTGCGGCGGTCCGGATTCCATTCATAGAGGTACATCTGTCGAATGTTCATGCCCGGGAGTCATTCCGGCGCCATTCGTATTTCAGCGATTTGGCGGTCGGCACGATTTGCGGCCTGGGTTCCCGGGGCTACGAATATGCGCTGGCGTACGCGATTGCCTACGTGCCCACGAAATAGGACTTGCGAAATGGACCTTAGAAAACTGAAGAAACTGATCGATCTGGTGCAGGAATCCGGCATTGCCGAACTGGAAATTACGGAAGGCGAAGAAAAGGTCAGGATCAACCGCGTCGGCATTCCCGGACACCCTGGCATGATGACCATGCCACAGGCGGTTCCCGCTGCACCCACGCCGACTGCTACCGCGGCGGCCGTAGTGGCGGCGGAGGTGCCCGCAGAGCCGGAGGGCCATGTCGTGAAGTCACCGATGGTGGGGACTTTTTACCGGTCGTCAGCACCCGGAGCGAAACCCTTCATCGAGATCGGCCAGAACATCAATGCGGGCGAAACGCTCTGCATCATCGAGGCGATGAAGCTGTTGAACGAAATCGAAGCCGACCAGAGTGGTGTTGTCAAGAAAGTCCTGGTCGAGAACGGACAACCGGTCGAATACGGCCAGCCACTATTCATAATCGGGTAGCACTACCCGGCCGGCACGGTGCCGAGCCGCTTAGCCAGAGTCCCGCATGTTTGAAAAGATACTCATCGCGAATCGGGGTGAAATAGCCCTACGTGTCCAGCGTGCCTGCCGCGAACTCGGCATAAAGACCGTGGCGGTGCATTCCGTCGCCGACGCAGAAGCCAAATACGTGCGGTTGGCCGATGAATCGGTCTGCATCGGTCCGGCAGCGTCTGCCGACAGCTATCTCAACATTCCGGCCATCATCAGCGCAGCCGAGGTAACCGACGCGGAAGCGATCCACCCGGGTTATGGCTTCCTGTCTGAAAACGCCGATTTTGCCGAACGGGTGGAGAAAAGCGGATTCGTATTCATCGGCCCGCGTCCCGACACGATTCGCCTGATGGGTGACAAGGTCAGCGCCAAAAACACGATGATCAAGGCGGGCGTTCCTGTCGTTCCAGGCAGCGAGGGAGCATTGCCGGATGAGCCCCAGGAAATCGTCAAGATTGCACGTAAGGAACGCCCGCCTTGATCATCGTGTTTTTGGCGCTGACCTTGTCACCCATCAGGCGAATCGTGTCGGGACGCGGG
>JANXPQ010000348.1 GCA_025357235.1 Betaproteobacteria bacterium | reverse complement strand
CTCGATGAATGTTGGCCAGCCGATGCGATCGATCCGGTCCATCAGAAGCTTGACCGTCTCCGAATGGGCGGCGGCCGCTTCAGCGACTTCGCGCTCTCGCCGGCGCTGGCTCAGCCGCTGCGATGCCATCTCGACGAGCTTGGCCACGATGCTATTTGACCAGTAGCGCGAAGGCGGGTACGGGAGAGCGCGCTTTCATGGATCGATTATAGCAAGCGATCGCAATCTCGTCCAATCCAGCGCGAAGTAGCACCGTCCGGTACCGATTCGGTACCCATCTGGTACCTTTTGCTGCATTTATGCGAGGGTAAGGCGCCCTCACGCGCATGTCGCAATTGCTCCTTTCCCGCCAGTCTCCGCGACGATACCTGCATTGCCAATGCGCCTCGGTTGCGACGTTTATTGCCTAAAAGGCTGGGTTTCGAGTCGCACAAGTAACTGCGAGTATGGGTTCCGGGCTGGCTCTTCGCCCTGCCGCAGCGGCTTGCCGGAGGTGTCCAGAGGAAGCGGCACCGTGAACTGCAGGCGCAGGCGCTGCAGCTCGTCGGGCTCGGCACCCGTTGCGCCTTAGGCATTACGTTTCGTACCGCCGTAGACGCTCGATCCACTCATCAGCGATCTCTGTGGTTAGAACGCCTTGGAGAACCGGGTTAGCCAAATCGAAAATGGCCTCCTTGAGCAGTGTTCGGCTATTCTGGTCGAAGGCAACGTCCTCGCGGCCCTCAATAGCGTCGGCCCACTTTTCGGCTTCCTCGGCGTTGAGCAAGCCATCTTTGAAGCGATTCAGAATCTCGATCAGGTGCTTTGGCAAGAGGGTCACGCCTTCTGCTTCGCTGTCCCACCTGAAACCAGCGAGGTCGTGCAAGACACTCTCCAGAGGACGATCCAATTCAAGGAGCGAACGGAGGGTTCGATGCCGCTCAACGTTTTGTGTACTCATGGCTTTATCACCGTTTGATTGATCTTATGCTTCACGTGAACGATGTTCCCCGCCGGGCTCCCGCGGTTACACCATAGCGCTCTTGAACGCACGTCGTGTAAGCTTTGCCGGCTGGCAGATAGACGTCGAGCAACAGCTCACGGTACTGCAGCGTGCAAGTAGACGCGAGTTTGAGGGCCACGCCAGCAAGGCGGACGAGCAGCACGTAGAGTCGGACGATGGCGAGGAGGAACGGGGCGTGAGCACGGGCCCAACCAGCGTACCTGCAATCAGCTTCTCGGCGCACAGATAATGCCAGTTCGTCCTCGCTGACGTTTCGAACTTCTCGACCCGGCAGCCCGGGGCGTAGGGCGGCGTCGACGAGTTGAAGTAGATCAACCGCGCGGCCTGCGAACGAATCGTGAGCCAGCAGAACAGAGGCAGGTAGTCCTTGCCGCCGAGGAACACGATCGGGTCCGTTGAACCTGTGTCCAGCTGTATGAAGTCCTGGAACCGGTCGCCACGGCGTCGTCGCTTCATGCCCTCGGCCTGCGAGCTGAAGGTGATGTCGTAGTTCGGAGTGAGAAAGGTCGCCCGGATCAGCCCCCACCCAGCCGACAGGATGTAGACGCTGTCGGCGCCGAACTTTGTGATCAGTCGCTCGTACACGGGGGGCTCGTAGAGACGCGAGGCTCGCCAGAGGCCCGACAAGTTCCCGCCAGTCACCGAGACGGCGTTGTAGTCGACCACGAGATCTCGCCATGTCTGCGAGCCAGTCGCGATGTCGTCTGGGCGCGCCAGGAAGTGAGCGGCCTGTTCTGCCGTCGACGCCAATTCAGGATGAGCCACGAACTTGATCGAGCGCCCGTCAGGCGCCCGAAGGAAGCCTCCCTCCCGCTTCGAACCGGCGCACTGAATGACGAGCCTCATGAGGACGCCACCTGAACCAGGTACTTGGCTCTGTATGCCTTACGCACCGATTTCAGGTACCGCGTGAAGCTCGCCAGCTCAGGTTTGCGGTTTGGAAGACTCCGCGGATGGAGGCGGCCACGTGACGGAAGGCCGCTTGAAGCGGCTATCTCTATCTCTCCAAGCTTGAGCACGACAAGCGTGGTTAGGGCGCCCACACCATCCAACCAACCGGTCGCTGCGTGACCATCACCTGGGTCAGGACGCCGGTGACCAGCTCGTACAAGAATAAGCCCTGACCCGAGCGCGAGAACAGGACCGACTTACCGTCGGCTGACCACGCCGGGTCCGAGTCGGCGCCTCCTTGCGTGAGCCTGGTCTGATTGGTGCCGTCAAGGTTGGCCATCCAGATCGACCAGCCCCCGGAATCCACGTGCTCGTACACGACCCGATGCGTACCCGAGTCCACCGCCGGCGCTGCAGCGTATCCGCTCACGATCGGCGTCATCGAATTCTTTTGCAGGTCTACCAGATAGAGAGTCCCCTGCGAGCTGAGGTCTCTCATCGACACAATGACTACGCTCGTCGAAACCCATCCCACGCGAGAAGGGGCTGCATAGCTCAGGACCGATTTGTCGTTGACGTACACGTCCTCGCTGACCCCACTGTTGGAGATGTAAGCGAGCCGTCCATCGGGAGACCAGGCCGGTGCGAAGAGATGGGCATTCGGATCGGCGAAGAGGACAGACTCTTGCCTGGTGGTAAAGGACAGGTCATGCAACTGCCAGCGCTCATTCAGGTCTTGAACAGCAAACGTCAAGCTTGAACCATCCCCTCGAAACGCGAGGTCCTTGGCCGATCCAACCTGCCCCTTCCAATTGTCCATCACGGTCTTGAAATCGCGCAGTACTTGGACGCGGCGTGCCGGAACGTCGACGAGGTAGATGCATCCATGCGTCTCGTTGCCCGGATAGCCGTTGAACTCCCAGCGTGCGTAGGCGATCCGACCGGAAAGGCGATCCCACTTGATCCCACTTGCCTCCGCCTCTGGATCCGAGCACTTCCCGGGGCTGTGCCCGCAGGCGAGCGCCCCGGCGAAGACAAGGGCCAGCATTCCCCTTGCCCGACCAGACATGCGGCTTCTCGGTGCAGCGCTATCCATGATGGCGCCTCGTGAGCTGAGTATAGCGCTTCCCTGATTCCCCGAAAAGCTGTCTGTGAATTTGTGAATCCTTCCCTCTGGCCCGAGGCGATATTTTTTCGTCGGTGTGGCGCCGCACCACTATAACTTTCCCTGCTGCTCAAGACGCATGATGTCCTCTCCTGTGACCACTCCCCGTGTTCTGCCAAGCAACTCAGCAGCACGACGAACCTTCTCGAAATACCGGGCCTGCTCTGGATCATTCATGTCGAGCGGCGCCGTCGTCGGAGGCATGACCATCATCGATATTTGAAGGTCGAGTTGATTTCCGCCATTCGCCTGGCCTGCCCCCCAAAGGTAAACCTGGCAGATGCCGCTCGGCACCAGATGTGCCGGGAAGCGAACATCGAGTTGAATCTCGCCAGGCGGTAGAGAATCGGTTCCAAGAACCGAGCTGGCAAGAACCTCCTGATAGCTGGCGTCGGCCAATGGCGCGACGGATGTCCGGCCGCTGGGCGGTGCACACGGCATGAGCCCCGCCGTGAGACGAGTGATCGGCAGCGTCTGGGAATCAGGATTGCGAATCGTCACTGGCATAACGAAATCACTACCTTGACGTGTCACTAAACCCGGCAGCACGAGCGGCGCCAACAAGCCGCGCACGCGGTTCAAGTAGTGGACGTTGAGAAAGGTGATCGTCTGTATGCCAACGGCCGTACCTCGATATTCCGACCGCGCCTCCGCCCGGACAAGGAATGAACTCTGTCGGCGATCTTGCGGCCGGTC
>JANXPQ010000300.1 GCA_025357235.1 Betaproteobacteria bacterium | reverse complement strand
GCGAGACGTGAAGATTATCGACCGCGCCTGGCCGAAGTGCGTGTAACTGCTGACGGCATTCAGTTATGTGAATTCCGATGTACAAGGTAATGGCGCCGGCGCGGCACCGATGGAAAAACTGGCTAGCGCACGCCGCCGCGTTGGTGAGGATGGTGACAATCGTCTCGCAGCCCACCACCAGCGCTGCGGCGGTGGCGGCAAGCTGGGCACCTGCCGCCTGCGCCGCTTTCGTTTTTTCCGGCGATCGATTCCACACCGTGACCGCGTGCCCGCGCTCGATGAGACGCCGGGCGATGGCGCTGCCCATGCGGCCGGTTCCCGCAATGCCGATTTTCATGTCGACCTCGATTGGCTGAACGTTGTTGACAGGACAATGTGCAATATCGTTGCCCGGAAGGTACATTGCACAATAATTGCGTACTCCAGATCGGGACGTCAGCCGGCAAACCGGATCGCGATACAGATACCAACAGGAGATACCGTGAAAAATCGTTCGCTCACACTGTTCGCAACCGGGCTCGTGCTGCTTGCGCTGGCCGGAATGCAAAGGGCTGTTGCCGGAGAAGGCCAAGCATTGGAGCAGGAGGCGCTCTCACTCCTTACCCAGTACTTGCGCATCGATACGACCAATCCCCCCGGCAACGAAATCAGGGCAGCCGAGTTCTTCAAAGCCATCTTCGATCGCGAAGGCATCGAATCGCAAATCTTCGAGTCGGCTCCCGGCCGGGGAAATATCTATGCGCGCATCAAGGGAGATGGTTCGAAGAAGGCCGTCGTTCTCATGAGCCACATGGACGTCGTTCCGGTGGATCGGCGGCACTGGTCCGTGGATCCTTTCTCCGCCGTCATCAAGGACGACTACCTGTGGGGACGCGGAGCCCTCGACGTCAAGGGCATGGGCATCGTGGAACTCATGGCAATGCTTGCGCTCAAGCGCCAAGGCGTGCCTTTGAAGGCCGACATCGTCTTCCTCGGAACGGCTGATGAGGAAGCCGGTGGCGCGATGGGGGCGGGATACATGGTCAGGGAGCACTTTGACCTGGTCAGGGATGCCGGCCTCGTGTTGAACGAGTTCGGCTTCATCTCGGTGGGCGACGACGGCAAGGCGCGCTATTACGGCGCATCCCCCGCCGAGAAGGCACCGTTCTGGTTGAAGCTGACCGCAACCGGCACTCCGGGGCATGGCTCCTCGCCGAGACCCGACTCAGCGGTACTCAAACTGGTCGAAGCGCTGCACCGGATTGCCGCTTACCAGACCGCGCTGAGCGTGGACCCGGTAGTGCAGAAGTTTTACGCCGATATCGCCGACCTCGACCCGGTCCCGGCAAAACGCGAACGGCTGAAGAACTTGCGGGAGTCGCTCAAGGACCCGGCGTTCGCTGCGGAATTCACCAAAGACCTGCGCAACAACGCCACGGTCCGCAACACCATCTCGATCACCATGCTGGAGGGCTCCAACAAGGTCAACGTGATTCCCGCTGAAGCGTCCGCGCAACTGGATGTGCGCCTCCTGCCGACCCAGGACCCGGCCCTGTTCCTCAACGATCTTCGCCAGGTCATCAACGACGATGCGATCAGGATAGAGATCGTGCTCTCCTTTGCGCCGATCGCGTCGCCCACCGATACCGGGTTCTTCAAGGTCCTCGAAGGCATCGCGGGCGAAATCGATCCGGGGGTAAAGGTCACGACGCCGCTCCTGACGGGCTTCACGGATTGCCACTTCTTCCGCGAAAAAGGCATTCCCTGCTACGGCTTCATCCCGTTCCGGCTGCCGGCGAAGGAACTGGGCGGCGTCCATGGCAACGACGAGCGGGTCTCGCTGGAGAACGTCAAGTTCGGTACGCACACGATGGCCGAAATCGTGCGCAGACTGGCTACGCAGTGAAAATCGGGATCGCCCGCCGGTGCGTCCTGCCAGTCCGGCCGCTATGTGCGCTAGCGCATGGCGCATGATCGGGAAAGGGCGTAGAAGGTGCTACCGTTCCGCCGCACGTCGAGCGGCAGATGCGCAGGCATCAGCGGCGGAATCGAATCCGGGGCATGGACCACGCCTGCGTTGCACCGGGAAAATTATTTTGATGTCGTCAAGTAAGGGGTGTCAGTTGAGCACAGCGCACGAGGCATGACCTACTGTATAGGCGTATTGCTCGACGACGGGATGATTTTCGCCTCGGATTCCCGCACGAATGCTGGCCTGGACAACATTGCCAAGTTCAGCAAGATGACGGTGTTCGAGCGCCGCGGCGACCGCGTAATCGTCTTATTGAGCTCCGGAAACCTCGCCGGAACCCAGGCCGTGATCGGCGTGCTGAACCAGCGCTGCGCCGCCGCCGATGCGGCGATGAACCTCTGGAGCGCGCGAACAATGTTCGACGTCGCGATGCTGGTCGCGGACGCAATGCGCGACATCGAGCAGCGCGACGGCGCGTATCTGCAAGAGAGCGAGATCGCCTTCAATGCCTCGTTCATCGTCGGCGGGCAGATCGGCGGCGAGGGAATGCGGCTGTTCCGCATCTACGCAGAGGGCAATTTCATCGAGGCAGGGATCGACACGCCGTATTTTCAGACCGGCGAAACCAAGTACGGCAAGCCGGTCATAGATCGCGTGATCACGCGTTCCACCCTTCTTGCGGACGCCACCAAATGCGTGCTGGTGTCATTCGATTCGACCATGCGCAGCAACCTGTCGGTGGGCATGCCGATCGACCTGATCTGCTACGAGCGAGACAGCCTCGAAGTGCAGAAGCGGCGCCGATTCGACGACGGGGACGCCTATTTCACCGCAATCATCCGCGAATGGAGCGAAGGTCTACGACAGGTGTTTCGCCACTTGCCCGAGGTCGGCTGGTGAAAAGGCCATGCCGATCGACTCCTTCATCATCACCTGTGAACACGCCGGCAACCGCATACCCGCGCCCTGGCGGCGGCTGTTTCAGGGGCAACAGGTGCTGCTCGATTCCCACCGCGGCCACGATCCCGGTGCGCTGGTCATGGCCAGGGCGCTGGCCGCCGCTTTCACAGCGCCGCTCGTGTCCTCGACCGTCAGCCGTCTGCTTGTCGACCTCAATCGCTCAATCGGTCATCCGCGACTTTTCTCGGCGGCTACGCGCAGCCTGCCGCAGAAGCTGCGCGCGAAGATCGTCGACCGACACTACCGGCCGTATCGCGCGCAAGTCGAGCGTCTCGTCCGGCAGTCGGTTTCGCGCGGCCGGCGCGTGATCCACATTTCGTCGCACAGTTTCACGCCAGAATTGAACGGCAAGGTGCGGCGCGCCGATGTGGGTTTGCTGTATCACCCCCGCCGGCCCGGCGAGGCCGAACTGTGCGCCCGCTGGAAGGCATCGCTTGCAGCACTGGCTCCGCAACTCCGGGTGCGCCGCAACTACCCCTATGCGGGCAAGGGGGACGGGCTGACCTCGCACTTGCGCCTGCGTTTCCCGCCAGCCGCCTACTTCGGCATCGAACTGGAAATCAACCAGAGCATTGTCTTCGCGGCGGGCCGGCGCTGGACGGCGCTGCGCGGCGTGCTGATCGATTCGTTGCGTGCGGCCTGCGCTGCCTGAGATGAGCGCCCCGCGCCAGACAATGCACCCGGAAGCATTCCCGGCCACCACGCCGCGTCCACACGCGATTCTGCTTAACGAAGACAGGGCTCCCACCATGCAAATTCGCGTCGGTTTCGAAATGATCTACGACTGCCCGCAGCCAACCCCGATGATATTCAACGTCAACGTCCACTTCACGCGCGTGTCCGATCTCGTTGGCCGTGACGATCTGGTGTTCGATCCGCCGCTGCCGATGGCCGCCTACCGCGACAGCTTCGGCAACTGGTGCAGTCGTATCGTTGCGCCACGCGGCCGCATGAGCGTCACCGCCAACGCGCTGGTGAACGACACCGGAGCCACCGACCTGATCGCTCCCCAGGCGCAACAGGTGCCGGTACCCGAACTGCCCGAAGAAGCGCTGCTCTTCTTGCTCGGCAGCCGGTATTGCGAAACCGACCGGCTGTCCGAGACCGCCTGGAATCTCTTCGGCCAGGCGCCCACCGGATGGGGCCGCGTTCAGGCGATCTGCGATTTCGTCCACCGGCATATCACCTTCGGCTACGAGCACGCGCGCATGACACGGTCGGCGCTGGAAGCCTTTCACGACAAGACCGGCGTCTGCCGCGATTACGCACACCTCGCCGTTGCCTTCTGCCGGTGCATGAACATCCCTGCCCGCTACTGCACCGGTTACCTGGGCGACATCGGCATGCCACCCCCGTATGGCACGATGGATTTCGCCGCCTGGTTCGAGGCCTTCCTCGACGGCCGTTGGTACACTTTCGACGCCCGCAACAATACGCCGCGCATCGGCAGGGTGCTCATTGCGCGGGGCCGCGACGCTGCCGACGTCGCGATCAGCAACGCATTCGGCCCCAACACATTGGCGAGCTTCAAGGTATGGACGGACGAGGTGCACACGAGTTGAACCTGCCGGCGGGTCACCGGTCGCAGGGGCGGCGCGAGACCGCCGCTCGGTTTTCACCCCCCCACCTTAGCTGGCGTACACTCGGGCCTTCCGGGCCTGGCCCCTTCCCGAGGTATCGAATGTTTCTGACCCGCGTGCTCAGGCAAATCTTCGGCGGCAACCTGCCCAAAGCGCCGGCCTCCGTCCCCGTGCCGGCATCGGGCATCGGTAACAACGTGCCCCCTGTGCTGCCCGAGCTGACCATGCCGGCGGAAGACCGGCTGTTCAACTTCTTCGTCCCCCTGTTCTGGGGAACCTCGAATCCGGAGGCGGTCACTGTGGCCGCCAAAGAGATCCTCAGCCACTGCAGCAGCGGCCACCACTTCGCCGACAACTTCCTGACCTGGGGCAGGAACATGTCGATGCTGGGCGATCGTCCGTTCGTGCAGGCATGGGAGTCGAACATCGAAGGCCTGTCCGACGAAGCGATCGTCTGGCGGCGATACGTCCTTGCGTGTGCCGCCTATCACTGCGTCCAGCTCGAAGGGGATTTCGTCGAATGCGGCGCCTACACCGGGGTCGGCATCAAGACGGTCGTCGATTATCTGGGCGGCCCCGATTTTCCAAAAACGTTCTGGGGGTACGACCTCTTCGAACACGACCCTTCAATGGCCCATCACTCCATGCCCGAGCACGGGGAAGGGTTGTACGGGCGGGTACAGAAAAAGTTTTCGGCCTATCCGCAAGTCAGGTTGATCAAGGGCCGGATTCCGCATGTGTTCGAAAAAGACTGCCCCGATCGCATCGCCTATCTGCACATCGACCTGAACCAGGCGCCCGCCGAAATTGCGGCGCTCGATCACCTGTTCGACCGGATGGTGCCGGGCGGCATCCTGATCCTCGACGACTACGAGTGGTCGGGTTACCGGCCGCAGAAGCTGGCGGAAGATCAATGGTTCGAAGCGCGGCACTATCGCGTAATGCCGCTGCCGACGGGACAGGGATTGGTCATCAAGCGTTGAACCGGCCTCGCCCGGTTTTCACCATCACCTTGCTGGCGTAAACTCCGGCCTTCCTGGACCCGGAGTTGAAAACAATGAGAATCCTTGCCCGCCTGTCCCTGGCCCTTCTGTTGTGCGCCGCCGGTGCTGCGCATGCGCTCGACAAGGTCACCTTCCTCACCAACTGGTTCGCCGAAGCCGAGCACGGCGGCTACTACCAGGCGGTGGCCGAAGGCATCTACGAGAAATACGGCCTCGACGTGAAAATCGGCATGGGCGGCCCGCAGGTGAATGTGTACCAGCTGCTCCTCGCCGAGAAGGCGGACTTCGTCATGGGCTACGACAACGCCACGATCAGCGCGGTCGAGCAAGGCCTGCCCGTAATCACCGTCGCCGCCAACTTCCAGAGCGAGCCGGTGGGACTGATCGCGCATCCGGACGTGAAGAAAATCGAGGACCTGAAAACGCGTACGCTTCTGATCGGCCAGGCCAGCGAAACCACCTACTGGCCGTGGCTGAAAGCGAAGTACGGTTTCACCGAGGCGCAGAAGAAACCTTACGCCTATTCTGTCCAGCAATTCCTGATCGACAAAAACATCGCGCAGCAGGGTTACATCACTTCCGAACCGTATGCGATCGAAAAAGGCGGTGTGAAGCCGGTGATCTTTCATCTCGCCCAATACGGTTACCCGCCCTATGCCCAGACCGTGGTCACGCTGACCAAGACGGTCAAGAACCGGCCGGACATCGTGAAGCGTTTCATCGAAGCCTCCGCGCTGGGCTGGAAGAGCTACCTGAAGAATCCGGCTCCCGGCAACGCGCTCATCAAGAGGGACAATTCGCAGATGGATGACGAGCAGCTCGCGTTCAGCGTGGCGAAGCTCAAGGAATACGGCATCGTCGATGGCGGCGACGCCAAGAAGATGGGCCTGTTCACCATGACCGACGCGCGCTGGAAACAGACCTTCGAAGTCATGCGCGATTCGAAGCTGGTCAAACCCGACGTCGACTACAAGAAAGCCTACACCCTGGAGTTCGTGAAGCAGGTCAAGGTCCTGCCGTAACTCGCGGCGCCCGAGAATGCTGCCCCGGCTCGACAGTTACGAGGCCGTCCGCCGGCACTTCGCCTGGCAGATCCCCGCTTTCTACAACATAGGCGTCGACCTTTGCGACAAATGGGCGACGGACGCCTCGCGCCTGGCGCTGATCCATGAACGGCGCGACGGCGCCATCAAGCGCTATACCTTTGCGGACCTGCGCCGTCTGTCGAACCAGGCGGCGAATCTCCTGACGTCCCGCGGCGTGCAAGCCGGCGACCGCGTCGGCATTCTCCTGCCGCAGGAACCGGAAACCGCAATTGCCCATCTCGCGATTTACAAGGTCGGCGCGATCGCCGTGCCCTTGTTTACGCTGTTCGGCATCGACGCGCTGCGTTACCGGCTGACCGATGCCGGCATCAAGGCGCTCATAACCAACGCCGCCAGCATGGAAAAGATCGCGCAGATCCGCGACGCACTGCCGGATCTCGAAACGATTTTCTGCATCGACGGTGCTCTCCCGGGCACGGAAGATTTCCACAGCACGCTCGCATCAATGAGCGGCGACTTCTCGCCGCGCGCGACGCGAGCCGACGATCCCGCGCTGATCATCTACACGTCGGGCACGACGGGCAATCCCAAGGGGGCGTTGCACGCGCATCGCACCGTGCTGGGCCACATGCCCGGCGTCGAGATGTCCCACAATTTTCTGGGCGTCGAGGGCGACCTTATCTGGACGCCCGCCGACTGGGCCTGGATCGGCGGCCTGATCGACGTGCTGTTCGCGGCCTGGCAACTCGGCGTTCCGGTGGTCGCGCGTCGTTTCGAGAAATTCGATCCCGAGGCGGCCTTCGACCTGATGGCGCGGCATCAGGTGCGCAATGCCTTCATTCCGCCGACCGGGCTCAAGCTGATGCGCAACGTGGCGAACCCGGCGTCGCGATGGAAACTGAACCTGCGTTCCCTCGCAAGCGGCGGGGAATCGCTGGGCGCCGAGTTGCTGCAATGGGCGCGCGACACCTTTGGCGTGACCATCAACGAATTCTATGGACAGACGGAGTGCAACATGACCTTGTCGTCCTGCGATGCGCTGTTTCCGGTCAGGCCGGGTGCGATCGGCAAGGCGGCGCCCGGCCATGAAGTTTCCATCGTGGACGACAGGGGCCGTGCCGTGCGCAGCGGCACCATCGGCAACATCGCTGTACGCAATCCAGATCCGGTGACCTTCCTTGGCTACTGGAACAAACCGCAGGCGACGCAAGAGAAATTCATCGGCGAGTGGCTGATCACCGGCGATACGGGGACGATGGATGAAGACGGTTACGTGACTTTCGTCGGCCGCAACGATGACGTAATCACCAGTGCCGGCTATCGCATCGGGCCGGGACCGATCGAGGACTGCCTGCTGGGCCATCCCGCGGTGCGCATGGCCGCCGTGGTCGGCGCTCCCGATCCCGAGCGCACCGAGATCGTAAAGGCCTACGTTGTACTCAACGACGGGTTCGTGGCGGACGACAAGTTGACGCGCGAGCTGCAGGACCATGTTCGCACTCGGCTTGCGGCGCACGAATATCCTCGCCAGGTGCGCTACATCGATTCGCTGCCGCTGACCACGACCGGGAAAATCATCCGGCGCGAACTGCGCGACCGCCGGGATTGAGGAAGCGCCGGACTCCGCTCCTCAGAGTGGTCCGACGGCTGTCTCACTGCGGCACCCGACTCAGAGCGACTGCAGGTAAGTGGCGAGGGAGAAGATTTCTTCGCCCGAGAGATCCTTGATCACGCCGTGCATGATCGGCGAATCGCGCAGTTTCAACTGCATCATCGTCAACTGCCGGGAAAGATACTGGCCCTGCTGGCCGGCGAGCCGCGGGAAAATCGACAGCCCCTCCGCTTTCGCGCCGTGACAGGCGGCGCAGGGCGGGATCTTGCGGGAAGTATCGCCCTTCTCGAACAGCGCCTTGCCGGCTGCGATCACCGACGCATCGCCCGGTTTGCCAGGGCTGAGTGCCTTGGTCGAAAAGAATTCGGCAAGCGCAATGATGATGTTGTCGTTCAGCGTCGACGCAACACTCCACATGTAGTCATGAGCTTCCTCGTCGCCGCGCGTTTTGGCACGGAAAGCTCTGAGTTGGGCCTCCAGGTAGGCCGCTTGCTGGCCCGCAAGATTGGGATAAAGCGGATACTCGCTGCGGCCTTCAGGTCCGTGGCAGGTGCTGCAAAGGTATGTTGCGAGCCGCTTGGCAGCTTGCCGGTCGGACTCGTCCATGCCATGCCCCTGCGAATTGGCGCTTGCCGAACACGCCAGCGCCAATACGGCGAACATTCCCCTGAAAAATCCTTTTTGCAACCTCATCATGCCAACTCTCCCGTAGTCGAATGCCGCAGGCTCCACTACGTTCGCAGCGGCAACCCGACATTTCTGAATCGCAAACCCGTCGTGGGACAACTCGAAGAACTAATCGTTCTCCCCCATTTTCAAGATAGGGCAGACCGGGTTGGTGGCTATTGATTTAGATCAACACTGCTCCGCTAATCCGCATGGAGCCAAGATGCGGTGCCCTACGCCCTCTGCGGGGTGGATACGGGTTCAGCGCCCGCCCACCGGAACGACTTGTGCGTCTCGCAATGTCACGAAACGGAAGCCCCGGTCGAGAAGCAGTTGCAATCCTTCGGCCATGCCTTTGCCGGTATCCGATGCCGGCTTGTTCAGGTGGGCGATGATGATGTCGCCGCTCCTGACTTTCTTCAGACGCCCGACGATCTTCTTTTTTTCGAGCGTGGCGCCGCTATCGGCATTGACCGAGAAACCGGCGAGCTTGTAGCCCATCGCTTCGATGGCCTTGATCGCCTCGGGATCGTATTCCCCGGTCGCGCCCCGATACCAGCGCGGCGCCGTGCCGGTGGCAGCCTTCACCGCATCGGCTCCGCCGGAAACTTCGCGCTTGAGTTGCTTCAGGTCGGCGGCCCCGGCCAGTCCATACACGTTGCGATCGGCCCCGATGATCGCAGGGATGTGATTGGCACCGTGGTCCTCGATGTCGAAAAGATCCGCATGTGCTTTCAGGGTGGCGAGCGCATCCGGGTTGCGCCGGATCCACCTGCGGGTCGCAAAGATCGTGGCCTGGATGCGATGCTCGATCAGGAAATCGACAAGATCGGCGTCGAAGCCGCCCCCGCAGGCATCGAGCGTCAGCGCCACGACTTTGTCCGTGCTGCCGGCGGGCAGCGAGAGCTTCTGGTGCAATTCCACGGGTTGCACATCGGCAGCCGCCGCAAGCGACGAAAACAGGAACAGGATCGGCACGAATGCGGTCTTCATGATGGCATTGACGTGCGTCCTTGCGATCCGTTGCGCCTTCAATGCAAAACCCGGAACCACAGGTAGGCCCAGGCAATCGCCAGCGTTGCCAGCGTCACGGGAATGCCGGTGGCGGCGTGCCTTCTCCAATCGATGTACACGCCGCGCCGATGGGCCGCGTCGACCACGATGATGTTGGCGATACTGCCCACGATCAGCAGATTGCCTGCCAGCGTGCTGGCGAGTGCCAGCACGGGCCCGGCCAGCTCGTGGGTGGCGACCGGCAGCAACAGCATGACCGCCGGAACGTTCGAGACGATGTTCGACAGGACGAAGGTAGACAGGAACAGGGCCAGAGGCTGATGCAGGTCCACGCCGAGTGCCGCCACGCGCCCGACAAACTGGGTGGTCAGGCCGGTCTTCTCCAGCGCATGGTTGATGACGAACAAGCCCATGAACAGGACCAGCAGTTGCCAGTCCACCAGGCCCAGCATTTTTCGCGAATGCAGGCGGCGGCTCATCATCAGCACACCCGCGGCGGTCAGGGCGATCACCTCACGCGGTACGGGCGCGATGAGAAACATGACGAATACCACTGCGGCAACCGACAGGCCTTTCGCCGTTTGCCAGCCATCGACGCGCGGAGCCGGTTCGACGTGGGCCGGAACCGCATCGGTCGCTGCCTCCTCTGCGGCGAGCATCCAGAGTCCGCGGCTGCGCCAGGCAATGAGGGCCCACACCACGAACAGCCCGAGCGCGACCGGAATCGCCGCTTCCAGCAGATAACCGGAAAAGGAAAGCTTCAGCTTCTCGCCGATGAGCATGTTCTGCGGATTGCCGATCAGCGTCAGCGCCGAGCCGACGTTGGCGCTGCAGGCCAGCGCCAACAGATAGGGAATCGGATTGATGCGCCGCGCGAGGCAGACATCGATCAGCACCGGCGCCATCGCCAGGCAGACGACATCATTGCTGAATACCGCCGAGAGTAACGCGACGATCACAATCAGCGCGGCCAGCAGCTTCGGTGGCGACAGCGGCAGATGGCCGGTCTTGTGCGTGACCCAGGTGTAGAAGCCGCCCATGCGCAACTGCGCGGACACCACCATGAACGCGAACAGCAGGATCAGGGTCGGGACATGCACCGCCTGCCAGGCCTCTTCCAGGCTCAGTGCGCCGGCACCGATCAGTGCGATCGCGCCGAGCAGCGCGATGCCGGTGCGATCGAGTTGCAGGAAAGGCAGCCCGCCCAGGATCATGCCCAGGTAGACCACGCCGAAGACCAGCAGTACCGTCGTTTCCAATTTGCGGTGAGAATTTATTCTGGTGATGAACGGAAGATAGCTTGCGGGATGCGGCAATGGCAAGCGAGCCGGACGAAGTCGCCCGACCCGTTCAAGCAGTAAACCAGCGATCAGTAGCCGGGGGTGGCCGAGGAGCCGAGCATTTCGCCGTACATGTCCGTGCGGCGATCGCGCAGCCGTTCGTTGAAATCGGTTAGGTTGCGATTGCGCCGCGCATCCGCGAGGTCGATTTCGGCGACGAGCATTTCCTCCCGGTCCAGACTGGCAGGCCCGGCAATCGGCCAGCCTGTGTGACTCACGATCAGGCTGTTGCCGAGGAAAGGCTGCCCGCGTTCGACGCCGATGCGATCCGCCGCGGCCACGAACATCGAATTCGCGTGCGCGCCGCCCATCGCCAGGATGTTGGCCATCATCGGCAGGTTGCCAGGCTGCGCCGGCATCGGCACCCAGTTGGTAGGGACGCAGAGCATGTCGGCGCCCTGCAAGGCCGCGAGACGGAAAATCTCCGGAAACCAGATGTCGTAGCAGATCGCGCAGGCGACGCGGCCGACACCGATGTCGAACACCGGCACACCCAGGTTGCCGGGTTCGAAGATGGTGTTCTCGGCACCCCACAGATGGTTTTTGCGGTAGGTGCCGATATGGCCTTCCGGTCCGATCAGTACCGCGGAGTTGTACAGCTTGCCGTCCTCGCGCTCGGTGATACCGGCGACGATGAACATGGAATGCTGGCGGGCGGCCGCCGTCCACGTTTCGCAAGTCGGTCCGTCCGGCACTTCTTCGGACAATCCAAGGGCTTCTTCGCGCGTTTCGAAAACATAACCGGTATTGCATAGCTCCGGCAGCACGGCCAGCCGCGCGCCCGCCTGCGCCGCCTGCGCGATCAGCTCCAGGCTGCGCGCGACATTCGCCTGCACCTGGCCGATCCTGGGTTCCATCTGCAGACAGGCCACTTTCATGCGGCTTTCCTGTTTCATTTCCTTCTCTCCGGTTAAAGCTGGGGCCAGCGGTCTTTCCAGTCGTGGGCTCGCTCGTATGCGTGCGCGACACGCAGCACTGTCGTCTCGTCGAAGGGCTTGCCCGCGATCTGCAGGCCGATCGGTAGCCCGTCGCGGTCGAAGCCGCACGGCACCGAGATGGCGGGCAGGCCGGTCAGGTTGTAGGGATATGTGAACCGCCACGACGCCGCCAGCACGCTCTCCGGCTTGCCGGCTACTTGTACTGTCCATTCGCCGCGCTTCCACGCCGTGATCGGCGTGGTCGGCCCGATCACCACATCCACCTTCTCGAACACCTTGCGATACTCTTGCATCAACGCGCTGCGATACTGCTCGGCCTTCAGGTAATCCGGCCCGGTGACCAGGCGCCCCATCTCGACCAGCATGCGCACATCGGGCTGATAATGCGGCACGCGACTGGCCAGCAGGGATGCGTCGTGATATGCGGTGGAACTGGACAGCTCGATTGCGAATATCGCGCCGAGTCCGTATTCCAGCAGCGGGATTTCAAGTTCGATCACTTGCGCGCCGGCGGCGGCGAGATCGGCGATCGCTTTCTCGACCGCGCTTTCCACATCCTCCTGCAGGTTCTCGAAGAAGTGATTGCGGCACACGCCGATCTTCAACCCCTTGACCGGTTTGCCCAGCGCCTTTGCATAGTCGGGCACGGGTTGCCCCTGACACGCCGGATCGGCGGCATCGTAGCCGGCCAGCACCTGCATCATCAGTGCCGTGTCCGCGACGGTGCGGGTGAGCGGTCCGGCGTGATCGAGCGACCAGCTGTGCGGCACGATGCCGTCGCGGCTGACGCGACCGAACGTCGCTTTCAGGCCGACCGCGCCACATGCAGCGGCCGGCATGCGAATCGAACCGCCTGTGTCGGAACCGAGCGCGGCAACGCAAAGGCCGGCGGCCACGGCCGCGCCCGAGCCGCCGCTCGAACCGGAAGGCACGCGCGTCAGGTCCCAGGGATTGCAGACCGGCGGCGTAACATTGCCCCAGGCAAATTCATGCGTGCGCGTCTTGCCGATGAGCACCGCGCCGGCGGCGCGCAACCGCGACGCCGCAGCCGAGTCGCGCAGGGGAAATGCCAAGCCGGGCGCGACGCTGCCCGCGGTGGTTGGCATGTCCTGCGTAAGGTAGTTGTCCTTCACGCCGATCGGAACACCGTGCAAAGGTCCGCGGCATTTTCCCGCCTTGATCTCGCGCTCGGCTGCACGAGCGGCGTCAAGCGCGTGCTTCGAAACATGGATGAAACTGTCGAGCTTGCCATCGACTTTCTCGATGCGATCCAGGCAAGCCTCGGTGAGTGCGACGGGTGAAACCTTGCCGGCGCGGATCGCCGGCGCCAGCTTTTCCAGCGGCTGCTTCCAAAGTTCGCCGCTCATGGCGTTTTCCGGTACGGTGCGGTCGGCTCGAAAACAATGGCGGGATGCACGTCGGTCAGATCGAGCGCCCGCAATTTGCCGATTTCGCCGAGGATGTCGGCATAGGCTGCCAGCACTTCCTGCAGGCGTTCGGGCGGCAGATCGAGGCCGAATAGATCTTTATAGGGGTCGTTCATGACTGTCTCCTTCAGGGCGCGCTGCCGCCACCACCCGGTCGCTGCGGCGGCGGGACGCCGAGCAGCTTGACCACCGCTTCCCGCGCCGCTGCACCGGGACTGCTACGGGTGGGCATGCCTCTCACGAAAGGCAGCAATTGCAGTTTCGCGATGGTAAAGACGCGGCGCAATTCGCCGACCGGATAGGCATGTTCGTCGACGCGCAGGTCGAGCAACGGATAATCTTCGATGTGATGCACCTTCAGTGCAGCCGACTGCCGGCCGCGCTTGTCGCCGCCGGCCGCCTCGCCCGCTTCCATCGCCAGCATCAAACGCTCGGCGAGATCGAGTTTCTCGCTGGCACGAAACGCTTTCGCCATCTCCTCGATGGTCGGCGCGGACACCAGCATGTTTCCCTGCACCGAGAAATGCGGCTCGACGATCTGGCCGAACCAGTCCGTGCAGTTCTTCCCCGACCACGCCGCGCTGCGGCCTTGCGCATCGATCACGCCGATCTGCCGCACTTCGCGTCCCTCGTCGGCGGCCATCACCGCCTTCAGCGCTTCAGGTCCCGACTTGCCCTCCTCCATCATCTGCAACGCATCGATGGCGAGATAGGGATTGACCCAGGATTGCGTCGACACCGCGCCAACCCCGGTTTTCACATACGGGCAAACCGAGCCCACGGCGGGAACGGCGGTTGCAACGGCAACGCCGAGCATGCCGGTACGGGAACAGTGGGCAACGATGGAGAAGGTCATAAAGGCAGTGACTGGTGATTGGTGACTAGTGATCAGTAAGGGCGAAAGGCGGACTCAAACGCTTAATTGGTCGGCAATGCGGCGCTCGACATCGGCGCCGCCGATGTCGCCGCGATCGACGATTTCGCCTAGCTTGAGCACGGCATAGCGGTCCGCGACCGACAACGCGAACTTCACGTTCTGTTCGATGATCAGGATCGAGACCTTCGACTCATCGCGTTCGGCGCGCAGTACCTGGGCGAGCCGTTCGATCACGGACGGTTGCAGGCCTTCGCTGATTTCGTCGATCAGCATGAGCCTGGGCCGCGACATCAGCGCGCGCGCCACCAGCAGCATCTTCTGTTCGCCGCCCGAGAGCGTGCCGGCGCGTTGTTTGAGCCGCGTCGGCAGCACGGGGAAGAACTGGCCGATGCGCTTCACGCCTGCGTCGAATGCCGTGTTGTCGCGCATGCCCAGGCGCAGGTTATCTTCCACCGTCAGGTCCTGGAACAAGGCCTGTTCCTGCGGCGTGTAGGCGATGTCGCGGCGGGCCACTTTGTGTGGCGGCAGGCCGGTGATGTCGGCGCCGAACAGGCCGACGCTGCCGGCCTGCAACGGCAGGAATCCCATCACGCTTTTCAGCAAGGTGCTCTTGCCCATGCCGTTCTTGCCGAGCAACGCAAAGATTTCCCCGGGCCGGACGTCGAAGCTCACGTCGCGCAGCACAGGCGCTTCGCCGTAGCCGCTGCGCACGCCCTTCACGTCCAGCGCGGCCGCGCTCATGCGCCCGCTCCCGTTACTGCGTTGCCGCCACCGGAATAAATCGTGCGCACCAGTTCCGATTCGACGACTTCCGCCACCGTGCCGTCCAGCAGGATCCTGCCCTGGTGCAGCACGATCACGCGAGAGCTGATCTCCCGCACGAAATCGAGGTCGTGCTCGACCAGCAGAATGCAGAGCTGGTGATCGCGCGCGAGATCGGTGAGGATGCCGCCGATCAGCGTGCGCTCCGGCTTGGTCAGGCCCGCGGTGGGTTCGTCCAGCAACAGCACGCTGGGCTCGAGTGCGAGCACCATCGCCAGTTCCAGCGCCTGTTTCATGCCATGCGAGAGATGGCGCGCCTCGGTGCCGAGTTGCTTGTCGAGGCCGGTCGCGCGAATGACCTGCATGGATGCATGCGGCAATGCCAGCACTTCTTCGCGCTTCCACAACGACGGCGGGGCGAGGCGGGTGCGCGCGATGCGCAGTGCTTCGGCAACCGTGAGCGTTTCGAATACGTTGGCGGTCTGGAATTTTCGGCCCACGCCGAAGGCGACACAGGCATAGGGCGGCAACTTGAGGATATCGTGGTCGTTGAGCAATACCGTTCCGCCGGAACGCTCGTTGCCGTCGGCGATGCAACGCATGAGCGTGGTCTTGCCGGCGCCGTTCGGCCCGACCAGGCTCAGCAACTCGCTGCGCCTCGCTTCGAAGTCGATGCCTTCCAGCACCTTCAGGCTGCCGAACTGCTTGCGCACTTCGCGCACCGTCAGCGCGCAGCCGCCTGCTCCCTCCAATCCGGCATAGGGCTGCTCGACGGCCGCGTCGAGGCGGGGCGCGAAAACAGGTGCAGCCGTTTTTTGCCGGCCAAACAGATGTCGGAAAGCGCCTTTGATCAGCGGCATCAACCCCTGCGGCAGCGCGACAATGACGACGACGAATGCGAAACCGATGACCAGCTTCCAGACGAACGGCAGGTTGCCGCTCAGGTAAGAGGTGCTGACGTCGAGGACCAGCGTGCCGATCACCGGACCGATCAAGGTGCCGCGCCCGCCCAGCGCCACCCAGATCAGCAACTCGGTGCCGAACACGAAGCCGGCGTATTCCGGCGCGACGACCATTTGCACGCCGGCGAACATGTAGCCCGCGACGGCTGCAATGGCCGCGCACACCACCAGCAGCAGGATCTTCACGCGCGATACGTTGATGCCGACATATTCGCAGCGCTGCTCGTTCTCGCGAATGGCGACCAGGATACGGCCGGCGTCGCTGCGCACGAACAGCCACGCGAAAGCCGTGAGCACGACAAGGAAACTTCCCGCAATCCAGAACCAGGTCTCGATCGAAATATCGAAGCTTTCGAAACCGGACAAGCCGCTGCTCGAGCCGGTGAAGTTGCCCCCGGAGTAGAGAACCTGGGTGACGACGATTGGCAGCACCAGCGTAACGACCGATCCGTACAGCGGCGAGGCGCCGTGGTAAAACGCCAGCCAGCCCACCACGGCCGCAATGATGACAGCGACCGCGATGCCGGCGACCAGTGCGAGTGCTGCATAACCGGTGCCGAACCCGGCGTGCGTAAAAATCAGGCCTGCGGCATAAGCCCCGATGCCGAAAAACGCCGACTGCCCGAACGTCAGGATGCCGGTATATCCCCACAGAATGTCCACCGTCAGTGCCACCGCCGCATACAGGAAGGCCCGGATCAAGCCGTTGACCATGTAAGTCGGCAGCACATAAGGGCCGACGGCGATCACCAGTAACGCGATACCGCAGACGATGAGGAGCGTGCGCATTCTCGCTCGGCCGAGCAGGCCGGCGACCGCGCCGTGTGCCGGTGCAACAACCTGCGCGTCAGCCACGGCTGAATCCCTGCGGGCGCAGCCGCAGCACGACGGCGGCGAGCACGACGATCGTCAGCCCGCCGAGAATGGGGTTACCCCAGGAACTGACCAGCACCTGCGCGCCGCCGAGCACCAGGCACGCCACGGCCAGGCTCACCAGCGACACACCCGAAACCATCACCAGCATGAACGCGTTGATCAGCCAGGGCACGCCCATGTTCGGATCGACGCTGGAAAGCGGCGTGATCAAGGCACCGGCGAGGCTGGCCAGTCCGGCACCGAGGGAGAATGTGATGAAACGCACCAGCCCGCTGTTGATGCCAAGGCCGCGCGCGAGGTTCTCGTTCATGATAACGGCGCGCGTGACCAGTCCCAGCCGCGTACCGTTGAGCAATAAGGCAATCCCGGCCGCGATGACGATCGCGACTAGGACGAGCAACAACCGGTATCCCGAATAAGAGCCGCCGAGCAAGTCGATCGTCCCGCTCACCGGACTCTGCACAAACTGGACTTCGCGTCCAACACCCAGCGTGATCAGCTGGCCGATGATGATGCCCAGTCCCCAGGTAGCGAGGATCGCGTCGAGCGGTCGCGAATACAGCGGCTTCATCACCAGGCGTTCAATGACCATGCCGCAGACGAAGCCGATGGCAAAAGCGCACGGCACCGACCACCACGGGTTCAGTCCCAGCTTGGTGATCAGCAGCGCCGAATAGCCGCCGACGGTAAGAAAGCCGCCGTGCGCGAAGTTGATGATCTTCATCACGCCGAACACGATCAGCAGCCCGGCTGCCACGCTGTACAGGATCGCGGCGGTGGTGAGGATGTCGAGAAAAGTCGCCATTCGGCTCTAGGTACGAGGGCCGAGGTACGAGGTACGAGTGGAACGACAAAACCTCCACAGCCCCAAACACCCCAGAACCAGGATTAGCGCGGACTTCGCGGCCGAGTCGAAGGTGCTCGTCTCGGCCCTCGGCCCTCGAACCTCGGCCCTTTCGTTCATTACTTCAAGTTCGGGCACTGCGCGCCCGGATCGACATCCTTGAACGTCGACAACGTCTTCACGCTACCGTCCTTCTGCACCTGTCCGAGATACATGGTCAGGGGGGCATGGCGCTGTTTGTTCATCTTGATCACGCCGCGCGGGCCTTCGAAGGCGACTTCAGACAACGCCGCAATGACCTTGTCGGCATCGGCTGACCCGGCTTTCTCCACCGCCAGCTTGTAGGCGTAGACACCTTCATATTCCGGCACGGACAAGTCGTTTGGCGTCTTCAGGTTGGCGCCGAACTTCTTCTGCATCGCCGCCAGGAATTCCTTGTTCTTCGGCGAATCGATGGTCGTGAAGTACGAACCGGAAATGAAAATGCCTTCCGCGTCGGGGCCCATGCTTTTCGCCGTGCCCTCATCCACAGCAAGGTTGCCGTAGGGAATGTTCACACCCGCCGCGCGAAGCTGTTTGGTCAGCGTGACGTTGGGCGCGCCGCCGGCAGTCGACGTAATCAGGGCATCGGGCTTGGCCGCCTTCAGTTTGCTGATGATCGGCGTCCAGTCCGAACCATCCATCGGCAGGTATTCCTCACCGAGGACTTTGCCGCCGGTTTTCTCGATATAGCCCTTGGTGAACTCGAGCATGCCGCGGCCGAATGCATAGTCGCTACCGATCAAGAAAAAGGTCTTCGCCTTGTAGTTCTTGTTGAAGTAGTCGACGATCGGCGCGACCTGCTGGTCGGGCACCCACGCATTGACGTAGAGATACTTATTGCACGAACGGCCTTCGTAGAACGACGTGTAAATGAACGGCGTCTTGCCGCGCGTAACGATCGGCAGACCGGCGTTTCGCGCCGCGCTGGTTTCCATGGAGATCAGCACATTGACCTTCTTCTGGAAGATCAGCGAGTCGAAGGCCTTCTGTGCGCCGGCGGCACCGCTGCCGTCGTCGGCCACTTCGAGCACGACTTTCTTGCCCATGATGCCGCCCTTGGCGTTGATTTCCTCGGCCGCGAGTTCGGCTGCCTGCACGACAGACGGGGCGACCACGCTGTTGGCGCCGCTCAGTCCCACGGGAATGCCGATCTTGATGACGTCTTCGGCCAGGACGCTGCCGCTCGACAGAGCTACGCCCATCAGCGCTGCGCCGACGGACAATCGAATGCTGTTTCGGGACATGACTACCTCCACTGTAGAAAACTTCGGTTCAAGTGACGCTGGCCCTTGCGAGTTGCGCAGGTCCGCGTCGTCGTTGTCGATCGGTTACGTTGTTCCGCCGCCGCAGGCGCTGATCGAATGCAAGGGCCATGCCGCGCCATCACGATCGACTGAACTGTTGAATCCGCGCCTTGCGCACAGCGAGCTTTACTGTCGCGCACTGAATGCGTGCATCCGCATCGACGCATGCACCAGCACGAAACCCTGCGCAGAAAATAAAAAAGCCTTCGTTCCGCCGCACCGGCGTCAAAACGAAGGCTTCATAGCCTCTGATGTAACGCGGCAGCCCTGCCGCGTGCGCAACTCAACGATTGCAGTTTTTCACGGCGCGTGCAAACCTGTCAAGGCGATTTGCGAACCGGCAAGCGCAACACGCTGCTGCGCGGCTCGCGCGCGATGCGCGCGTTGTCTTCCACGCTCTTGTCGAACACCCGGTGCGCGGTAATGATCGACCGCGCCACCACGCCCATCGCGAGGCGCTGCGCGGTAGCCTGCTGGCGGATCAGCTGATACGCGCTGTCTTCGCTCGAGCCCTTGACCTCCATCAGGATGCGCGTCGCCCGCTCGATCTCGCGGCGGCTGCGCAGCGTTTCCTCGAGCTTGGCAACCTTGTTGAGCAACCGGTCCTGATAGCCGTGCAGCGCGCGCGCCATCACCAGGCTGGAGAGAATCCCGGATGCGCGAATCGGCTTGCTGATGACGCTATGTGCATTGGTGTCGAGCAGGCTGCGCAATGCCGTCGGATTTTCGAAGTCGACGATGGCGATCAGCGACGGGCCGGTCTCCGCGGCGGCTGCCGGCACGGTCGTGGATCCGGTGGGACCGATCGCAAAGAAAACGACATCGACATCGGCCGGCAGCACGGGCGGCAGCGGCCAAACCAATCCCGCCTGGCAACCGATGCGCCGCAGATGGCGCAGCAATTCATCCATTTCCTCGTCGGCCGGATGCAGGACCAGCACGCGCGTGCCGCGCAACTCGCGAATCGGATCGAGGGACATCGATGTTCTCCTTGCTGTCTGTTTAGACCACGGCCTGGGCGGTATCGGGAAAATTCTCGGCGCCGCCATAGGAAACCAGCCACGGATCCGGTTGCACGGCCTGGTCGGCTTCCCAGACCAGGTCGAATTCATCCACGCCATTCCAGACGCCGACGCGGGGCGTGAGCCACGTGTGATTGTTGTCCGAATCGATGACGATGCGGCCGTGCGGCGCTTCCATTGCCAGGCCGCGCGCGCACGACATCATGCGTTGGGTGTCCATTTCGCCAGCGCGCTCGAGCGCCAGGGCGAACAGGCGCACCGCGGAATACGCTGAGGCGGCGTACTGGCTGATCGGAGCAGCGGCGCCGAAGCGCTTCCGGAAGGCGCCGACGAAATCGCGGTTCGCTGCCGATTTGATACTGCTGAAGTAAGGCGCGGCGGTGATGTGCCCCGCGCATTCCGCGCGGCCGACTTCGGATAATTCAGCTTCCGTCACGTTGTGGCTGGCGATCGGAATGTCGGCGGGATCGATGCCCGCATCCGCGTAGCGTTCGCAGAAGCCGCCGATGTTGCTGCCCACCAGCGTGCTGAAGACGACGTCCGGCCGCAATGCCAGCACGCACGCCACCAGCCGATCCAGTTCTTCCGGCGGCGGTTGCATCGGCACGTAGATTTCGTCGAGTACTTCACCGCCATGGCGTTCGATCAGGTCGCGCATGACGCGGTTGGCTTCACGCGGATAGATGTAGTCCGAGCCGATCAGCAGGAAGCGCCGCGCGCCGCGGCGAAACAAGTAACGCGCGAGCGGCAGGCTGTTCTGGTTGGTGGCCGCACCGACATAGATGACGTTCGGCGAGTACTCGAACCCCTCGTACAGGTCCGGATACCAGAGCAATCCGTTGCGGCGCTCGATGGACGGCAGCACCGCCTTCCGGCTCAACGAAGTGCAGCACCCGACAATGACGCCAACCGCATCCTCGGTCAGCAGCCGGTCGGCGTATTGCCGGTACAGGCCGATGTCCGAGCGCGTGTCGTAATGGATCGCCTCGAGGGGTTTGCCCAGTACGCCGCCCGCGGCATTGATCTCGTCGATTGCCAGCATCGCGCCGTGGACGTGCTGGGTCGATGGGATTTCCATCATCCCGGAACGGGAAAACAGGATGCCGAGGGTCCAGGCTTGCGATGAACTCATTCACTCCCCCACTCGATGCCGTCTACGGCGTGGTTATTCGACACGCGAAGTGCAATAAGCGCGCCAGTCAAAGAATGGCTGGCTTCAAGTCGTGTGAAAACAGGCCTTTCCCCTGTTACCGAATTCGCGGTCGGCGCAGAGAAGCCGCTCCCGGCGCACCGGGGGATTGCGCTGCATGAGCCAAGGCGAGGCAGGAAACCCGCAACCGGCCCGCATGCGACAATACGCCTTATCTATCACTGCCGGGCGCAGACAACTTGGGCAATTCACTCGACGCAGCGCAGGTCGCGCACTATCGCAGCAATGGCTACGTATTTCCGGTTCCCGCGCTCACGCCGGCCGAAGCCGCCGACGTACGCACCGAAATAGAAAGCTTCGAGCAGCGTAGCGGTCTGGCCGCCGGCCACGTGATCCGCAACAAGGGTCACCTCAAGCTCACCCGCCTCTACGACCTGATCTTCCATCGACAAGTGCTCGACGCCGTCGAGTCCGTCCTCGGCCCGGATATTCTGTGCTGGGGATCGAGCCTGTTCGTCAAGGAAGGCAACGATCCGGGCTTCGTCGCGTGGCATCAGGATTCGTATTACTGGGGGCTGGAGCCAGACGACGTCGTCTCGGCCTGGATCGCGCTCTATCCGAGCACCGTGGAGAACGGCGCGATGCGCGTGGTCCCCGGCAGCCAGACCATGCCGCCGCTGTCGCACCGCAAGTCGGCCGCGGAAAGCGCGAACATGCTGTTCACGCACGAGGAGCTTGCCGACGATGTCGATGAAGCGAAGGCCGTGGACATCACGCTCGCGCAAGGTGACATGTCGCTGCACCACATCAAGATCCTGCACGGTTCGCCGCCCAACCGGTCCGGCGGACGGCGCATGGGTTATGCGATCCGTTATGTCGCGCCTTACGTGAAGCAGCGCGGCGACATGAATTCCGCAACCCTGGTGCGCGGCGAAGACCGTTACGGCTATTTCGCGAAGGACCCGGTGCCCGCGCGCAACATGGATCCGGAAATCGTCGCGTTCGTCGACCGCCGCTACGGCGGCAAGCCGTTGGGCGTCGCCACGACCCGGACCGTCTGAGCTTATTGGTTTTTGCGCGCCGGAGAATTGACCGACGCCTGCCACATGGTGAAATAAACCGTGTCGGATACCGAGAGCGTTTTCCCCTTCCTGTCGATGAGCAGCGCCTGCAGCCAGTGCTCCCCGCGTTCCACGCCCTGCAGGGCAAAGCTCGTGCCGGAAGCATCCGGCGCGGCAGGCTTGCCGTCCAGCACGATGCGGATCGACGTCCCCTCCTCCGGATCAATGGGCGGTTCGACTCTGACGTCGACCGCCAGATTGCCCTCATTGTCGTGAACCACGCCGTGCTGCTCGGGAGCGAGGATCGTGACTTGCGCCGCGCCGGCCGTAGCGCAGGCGAAGCCGAGCAGCAGGATCGTCACTGCCGTTGCGTATCGCGGTAAGCGGATCATTTTTCGTTCCTTTCCATGGACCGTTGCAAGTTGGACCGCTTTTCGCGCGGATATTTCCCATTCCAGGCCGCACAGCCGATAATCCCGGGCCATGCCAACGCCGAACCCAACCATGAAGATTCAAGACGCGTGAAACCACAGGCACTGCTTTTGCTGGTACTCGGCCTGATCATCGGCCCCGGCTACTACGCGTTCTGCGAACACGTCAGCGGCCGGCCCGGGCAGAATTATGCGCTCACCGAACGCGGCAATCGCTGGACGATGCCCGACGGATCGATCCTGAGATTGCGCGGTGGCATGGCCTACAAACCATTACCGCTGGAGCTCACGCCCGATTCCAACGGCTACCGGCTGCGTTTCACTTTCAATGTAACGCAGGCCGACGCCAGCGACGCGAAGAACGACTATCAGGTCAGCCTGCTGCAGGGCGATATCAGCGTGGCCGAGCGCAACATCCAGGTCAGGGGCCGGGGTGACGTCGCCGTGACGCTGGATCCGCTGCAGATCTTCTATCCGGGCGGCTACACACTTGTGCTGGAAGAAGTCGGCACGCCGCCGCTGACGGTGTCGGGGGTCAGCCTGCAGATCGACACCGGCGCGGAGAAACCGAAAATGTGGATCGCGTGGAGCGGGCTCGTGCTGCTCGTTCTGGGCGTCGGCGTCCTGCTGCGCGACGCGATTGTGCTGGCGCGCAAACGACGCTGACGCAAACGGAGGTGGAATCATGTTGTGGCTGATTGCCGGACTGGTGCTGTTTCTGGGCGTTCATGTTTTCTCCAGCATGCGTTCGACACGCGCACGCCTTGTCGCCAAATGGGGGGAAGGGTCCTACAAGGGTATCTACTCCCTGCTCTCGCTGGCCGGATTCGGATTGATCGTAGCCGGCATGGGCAAGGCCCCCTCCGTCCAGTTATGGGATCCGCCGTCGTGGGGGCGCTATGTGGCGATCTGGTTCATGCCCTTTGCGCTGATCCTCCTTACCGCGGCCTTCGTCCCCGGCAACCTGAAGCGGTTGACCGCGCATCCGATGCTTTGGGCAATCACGCTGTGGGCGCTGGTGCACCTGCTTGCCAATGGCGACCTGGCAGGACTGTTGTTGTTCGGCGGGTTCGGCGTTTATTCTCTTTATGCAATGTGGTCGCAGAACCAGCGCGGCGCCCGTCCCGCGCAGGCACGCCGCGCGATCGCGGGCGATATCGGCGCTGTCGTCGCGGGGCTGGTTGCGTATACGTTGCTGCTCAAATTCCACGCCAGCCTGTTCGGCGTTGCGGTGTGGTGCTAACTTCAAGGTCAATAAATTTTCACCGCCTCCGCGGTTAAGGGTTAGGGAATCGCTGATCAAGTAGCCGCACGAGGCGACAGATGACCACGATTGGATTGAATTGTTAAGGTGAACGGATTTTTCATCGAAATGAGCACGGTTTTAGGGGCAAAAGCGGAGCATTTCCCCGCATCGTGGTCAC
>JANXPQ010000297.1 GCA_025357235.1 Betaproteobacteria bacterium | reverse complement strand
CGCCGAAGGACTTCGCCGGCCGCACGCTCGGCGTCTGGTTCTACGGCAACGAGTATCCGTTCCTGTCGTGGATGGACAAGCTGGGCTACAAGACTTCCGGGGACACCAACGCCGTCAAGGTGCTCAAGCAAGGTTTCAACGTCGACCCGCTGCTGCAGAAGCAGGCCGACTGCATCTCGACCATGACCTATAACGAATACTGGCAGGTCATCGAATCCGGCATGAAGCCCGACGAACTGATCGTCTTCAAGTACGAAGACCAGGGCGTGGCGACGCTGGAAGACGGCCTGTACGCGCTGGAAAAATCGATCGCCGATCCGAAAATGGCGGACAAGCTCGCGCGCTTCCTGAAGGCTTCCCTGAAGGGCTGGGACTATGCGATCAAGAACCAGGACGAAGCCGTGAAGATCGTGCTGGCGAATGACGCGTCCGGCGCGCAGACCGCGGGGCACCAGAAAACCATGATGAGCGAAATCGCCAAGCTGGTCGAAGGCGGCAAGCTCGGTTACCTGGAACCGGCTGCCTACGAGCGCACCGTGAAAACCCTGCTGACCGGCAAGTCGGACCCGGTCATCAGCAAGAAGCCGCAAGGCGCATGGACGCACAAGATCTGGGAAGCCGCGCAGAAGTAGAAGGGCCGTGACAGAAAACACGTGACTGTCGTAAAGGCTGCTCTGATCGGGAATGAAGAGGGGGTTTATCTCCCCCTCTTCTCCCACGGAGTGGACTCGGAGTGAGGGCGAGAGGAGAGAGGAAGCAGCATGACGACGTTGAAAGCAGGACTCATCCAGATGGGGCTCAAGGGCACCACCGACATGTCGCCGCAGCAGATCCGCGACAAGATGGTGGAAGCGCACCTGCCGCTGATCGATGCGGCTGGAAAACAAGGCGTGCAAGTGCTCTGTTTCCAGGAAGTCTTCACGCAGCCCTACTTCTGTCCGAGCCAGGACAAGAAGTGGTATCGCGCGGTCGAGAAAATTCCCGATGGTCCGACCACGCAGTTGATGTGCGAGTACGCGAAAAAACACTCGATGGTGATCGTCGTGCCCATCTTCGAGGAAGAAATGACCGGCGTGTACTACAACGCCGCCGCGGTCATCAACGCCGACGGCAAATACATGGGCAAGTACCGCAAGAACCACCTGCCGCAGGTGGCGGGCTTCTGGGAGAAATTCTTCTTCAAGCCGGGCAACCTCGGGTACCCGGTATTCAACACGGCGTATTGCAAGCTGGGCGTCTACATCTGCTACGACCGCCATTTTCCGGAAGGCTGGCGCGCGCTCGGATTGAACGGCGCCGAGTACGTGGTGAATCCATCCGCGACGGTGGCCGGCCTGAGCCAGTACCTTTGGGAAATCGAACAGCCCGCCGCGGCAGTGGCGAACGGCTACTACGTCGGCGCCATCAATCGCGTTGGTACGGAAATGCCTTGGGACATCGGCAAGTTCTACGGCTCCAGCTACTTTGTCAATCCGCGCGGCAAGATCATCGCGCAGGCGAGCGGCGATAAGGATGAACTGCTGGTGGCGGACCTGGACCTGGAGATGGTGCGCGAAGTGCGCGAACTCTGGCAGTTCTTCCGCGACCGCCGGCCGGAAAGCTACGGCGCGATCAGCGCGCCGCTCTAGGGAAAGGGTACCGTGGGCGACATTCGCAACAACCGGCTGCCACCCGAAGAGTACGCGCGCAATTTCGCGGACGCGCATCCGCCGCTGACGCGCGCCCAGGCTTTGGTGGAGTCCGATCGCTGCTACTTCTGCTACGACGCGCCCTGCGTGACGGCCTGTCCGACCGCGATCGACATCCCGAGCTTCATCCGCAAGATTGCGACCGGCGATCCCAAAGGTGCCGCGAAGGACATCCTCACGCAGAACATCATGGGCTCGGTGTGCGCCCGCGTCTGTCCGACCGAGGTCCTGTGCGAAGGCAGTTGCGTGCGCACCGCGCAGGAAGAACGCCCGGTGAAGATCGGTGCCTTGCAGCGCTACGCGACGGACTGGCTGTTCGATGCCGGCGTGCAGTTGTTCAAGTCCGGGCCAGCGAGCGGAAAGCGTGTCGCCGTCGTCGGCGGCGGGCCGGCCGGATTATCCTGTGCGCATCGCCTCGCGATGCTCGGCCATGCGGTCACGGTTTACGAGGCGCGCGCCAAAGTCGGCGGACTCAATGAGTACGGCGTGGCGGCTTATAAAGTAGCCGGGGACATCGCGCAGCGCGAAGTGGAATACCTGCTGGCGGTGGGCAACATCCAGGTTCGCACCGGGCAGGCGCTGGGACGCGACGTTGCGCTCGCGCAATTGCGCCGCGACTACGACGCCGTCTTCCTCGGCGCCGGACTCGGTGCCGTCAACGGCCTCGGCATCGAAGAAGGCGCAGTGTCCGGCGTATTCGATGCGATCGGCTACATTGAAACCTTGCGGCAGGCGCGCGACCTGGCCGCCCTTCCGGTCGGCAGAAATGTCGTGGTGATCGGCGGCGGCATGACCGCGATCGACATCGCCTGCCAGACCAAACGGCTCGGCGCGGACGACGTCACCATCGTCTACCGGCGCGGCGAAGAGCATATGAGCGCCAGCGAAAAGGAACAGGACTGGGCACAGACCAACGGCATCCGCATCAAGCACTGGTCACGCCCGCAGCGGCTGCTCACGGAAAAATCGGCGGTGACCGCGGTGGAATTCGAGTACACCAGGCTGGACGCCGACGGCAAGCTGGTTGGGACCGGCGAGCGTTACACGCTGGCGGCGGACATGGTGTTCAAGGCCATCGGGCAGACGCTGGTCGCGGATCCTTTCATCGAAGGCGGCAGGCAGGTCCTGCTGACACGCGAGGGCCGCGTCGGCGTCGACGAGCAACGCCGCACTTCGCTGCCTGGCATATGGGCCGGCGGCGATTGCGTCGCGGGTGGGCAGGACCTCACGGTCGCCGCTGTGGAAGACGGCAAGCAGGCCGCGCTGTCGATCGATGCCTGGCTGCGCACGGCGAAAGCGAAAGGAGCATCCCATGGCTGACCTGAAATCCACGTTCGCCGGCATCTCCTCTCCCAATCCGTTCTGGCTGGCGTCCGCGCCGCCGACCGACAAGGCCTACAACGTGCGCCGCGCCTTCGAGGCCGGCTGGGGCGGCGTGGTCTGGAAAACCTTGGGCGAGGATCCGCCGATCGTGAACGTCAGCGGCCCGCGCTACGGCGCGGTGTTCGGCAACGACCGCCGGTTGATCGGCTTCAACAACATCGAGCTCATCACCGACCGGCCGCTGATGACGAACCTGAACGAGATTCGCGAGATCAAGCGCGAATGGCCGGACCGCGCGCTCGTGGTGTCGCTGATGGTGCCTTGCGAAGAAAAATCCTGGAAGCACATCCTGCCGATGGTCGAGGACACGGGTGCGGACGGCATCGAGCTGAACTTCGGCTGCCCGCACGGCATGAGCGAGCGCGGCATGGGTGCGGCGGTCGGCCAGGTGCCGGAATACGTCGAGATGGTCACGGCCTGGTGCAAGCAGTACAGCAAGATGCCGGTCATCGTGAAGCTCACGCCGAACGTGACCAACATCCTTTCGCCCGCGCGTGCGGCGAAAAAAGGCGGCGCGGACGCGGTGTCGCTGATCAACACCATCAGCTCCATCGTCAACGTCGATCTGGATTTGATGTCACCCGGCCCCAGCGTCGGGGGGCGCGGTGCGCACGGCGGCTACTGCGGCCCGGCGGTCAAGCCGATCGCGCTGCGCATGGTCGGCGAGATCGCGCGCGATCCGGAATGCGCGGGGTTGCCGATCTCCGGCATCGGCGGCATCGAAGCCTGGCGCGATGCGGCGGAGTACATGGCGATGGGCGCGGCGAACGTGCAGGTCTGCACCGCGGCCATGGTCTATGGCTTCAAGATCGTCGAGAGCATGATCGACGGCCTCAACAACTGGATGGACAGCAAGGGCTATCGCACCGTGCCCGCCTTCGTCGGCAAGGCCGTGCCGAATTTCGTGAACTGGGAATACCTGAACCTGCGCTACGTGGCCAAGGCCGTCATCGACCAGGACCTTTGCATCAAGTGCGGCCGCTGCTACATTGCCTGCGAGGACACGTCGCACCAGGCGATCTCGAAGGAAAAGAACGGCCAGCGGCATTACGAAGTCATCGACAAGGAATGCGTCGGCTGCAACCTGTGCGTGAACGTCTGCCCGGTCGAGGGCTGTCTGACCCTGCACACCCTGCCCGACGGTGCCATCGACCCGCGCACCGGCGACAAGGTCGGCGGCTACGGCGACTGGACCACGCATCCGAACAATCCGAACCGAATCGCAACATCGTAGTGTTTGGCACGAGCGTCAACGACTGAACAAGGAGGACACATCATGTCTGTATTCATCCGGGGCGGCACCGTAGTCAACGCAGATCGCAGCTTCCGCGCGGATGTCGTGTGCGACGGCGGCAAGATCGTCGAGGTCGGCGAAAACCTGAAGGCGCCCGCGGGCGCGAAAGTCATCGATGCGGGCAGCCAATACGTGCTGCCCGGCGGCATCGATCCGCACACGCACATGGAACTACCCTTCATGGGCACCGTGGCGAGTGAAGACTTCTTATCTGGCACATCCGCGGCACTCGCCGGCGGCACGACGATGATCATCGACTTCGTCATCCCGTCGCCGAAGGAAAACCTGCTCGAGGCATATCACAAGTGGCACGGCTGGGCGAAGAAGTCCGCCGCCGACTACAGCTTCCACGTCGCGGTGACCTGGTGGGACAAGACCGTGCATGACGACATGGGCACGCTCGTGGCGAAGCACGGCGTCAACAGCTTCAAGCATTTCATGGCCTACAAGAACGCGATCATGGCCGACGACGAAGTGCTGGTGAACAGCTTCAGCCGCGCGCTCGAACTCGGCGCGCTGCCAACGGTCCACGCCGAGAACGGCGAACTCGTGTTCCAGCTGCAGAAGAAGCTGCTGGACATGGGCATCACCGGCCCCGAGGGCCATGTCATGTCGCGCCCGCCGGAAGTCGAAGGCGAAGCCGCGAACCGCGCCATCGCCATCGCCGGCGTGCTCGGCTCACCTTTATATATCGTGCACGTGTCCTGCAAGGAAACCCTGGACGCGATCACGCGCGCGCGCAACGCAGGCCGCCGCGTTTATGGCGAATGCCTGGCCGGTCACCTGCTGATCGATGAAAGCGTCTATTACAACAAGGACTGGTTCACCGCCGCCGCCCACGTCATGAGCCCGCCCTTCCGCCCGAAGGAGCACCAGGAAGCGCTCTGGCGTGGACTGCAATCCGGGAACCTGCAAACCACCGCGACCGACCACTGCTGCTTCTGCGAACCGCAGAAAGCGGCGGGCCGCAACGACTTCAGCAAGATCCCCAACGGCACCGGCGGCGTCGAAGACCGCATGGCCGTGCTCTGGCACCACGGCGTCAACACGGGCCGGCTCACGCCAAGCGAGTTCGTGCGCGTGACCTCGACCAACGCGGCGCAGATTTTCAACATCTATCCGCGCAAAGGTTTCGTGGGCGTCGGAGCGGATGCGGATGTCGTGATCTGGGATCCGGAAGCCACGCGCACCATTTCCGTCAAGACCCATCACCAGAAGGTCGACTACAACATCTTTGAAGGCATGAAGGTCAAAGGCGTGCCGAGCTATACGCTCAGCCAGGGGAAGGTTGTGTGGGCGAATGGGAAGCTGGATGTGGTCGAGGGTAGCGGCCGGTATGTCGATCGGCCGCCTTTCCCCATCTCCTACGACGCGGTCGCCAAAATGAATCGGGCGAAGACGCCTAGGGCGGTGGTGAGGAGTGCGGCTTAGTATCTTTGTAAAACTTTTAAAAGGCGACCTTGGGGTCGCCTTTTTGTTGTGGCCTTGCGCTCTTCGGTCGCACTAATACACGTTACAGGGAGAGGCAGATGGAAAAATCACAACAAGATAATTTTGCCACCAAATATATTGAGGAACGTCTCTCCGACAGAACCATGGTCGAAAGACGAAATCTTCTCTTCGCCGCCGCCTTTGGACTAGTTGTGCACGGATACGGAGGAACAAAACTCACCATTCCATGGCTCGATCTAAAAACTGACGGCTTAGGTGTCGAGTTACTCCAGGGCAGTCTCGCCGTCGCCAATCTCTACTTGCTATGCATGTTCGTTTTGTATTCCTGGGACGACTATCGCCGCTGGACGCTTTCTAAGTCTTTCGTCGATATGGGCCCCGTATTTGACGCAGTAGACAAATTGCATGTAGCCATTTCCAAAATGAGAAATGTAGTCCATGACAAATTTGAGAGAGATGTAGACAAACTAACTATCACCGGGTGGAAAGAATTTTTGCCGCTTGAAGTTGCAATGGGAAATGTTCGCAACCTAACTCAATTGCAATGGGGCCATCTAATACGAAATCAGCGGCATAAGATGATTGCAGTGCAGCGGCTTCGCTTAATTGCGATGGATATCGGCATTCCAATAATTCTCAGTCTCATCGCAATCTACAAACTTACACCAAACGCGCTCCCATTCATAAGTAGAGTATTTTCCGTTAGGGAATCGCTGATCAAGTAGCCGCACGAGGCGACAGATGACCACGATTGGATTGAATTGTTAAGGTGAACGGATTTTTCATCGAAATGAGCACGGTTTTAGGGGCAAAAGCGGAGCATTTCCCCGCATCGTGGTCAC
>JANXPQ010000296.1 GCA_025357235.1 Betaproteobacteria bacterium | reverse complement strand
CGGCGCGGTTGTACCAACTGCGGTCGAACAGGACCAGTTCGCCGGCACCGGGCAGATGGCCCGCGTAGCGCTCGAAGTACCACTGGCTGCGCTCGCGGTCATCCGGTTTCGGCAGCGCCACGGTGCGCACGTAGCGATCGTTGAGCGGCGCCTCGATGGTTTTGATCACGCCGCCCTTGCCGGCTGCATCGCGCCCCTCGAAGACCACGGCCACGCGCTGGTTGTTGGCAATGATCCAGTGCTGCAGCTCGATCAGCTCGGCCTGTAGTGCCTCGAGGGCATCTTCGTATTTCTTGTTCTTGATCGGTTTCATCGGCATTCCCTGCTGCGCTGGTGATCGGGTCTCCGGTCGGGCCGGTTGGTCGCCGGATGGTCTGTGGGCAAGCAGGTGAGATACTACACGAGGGTTTTCAAGATCCGGTTGCGGGAGATCGCGACGGCAACAACAACCACTTCGTTCTGTACTATCTTATGCACACCACAGGCTTGGCTCGATGGTCTCTGCAAAGGAAACTGCAATGCTGAAAAAAACGGAATTTCTTCCCGGGATACTCGCTTGCATATTGGCTCTGGGCTTCATCGCCAACGCCTTTGCGGGCGACGTCAAACTCGTATCGGATGCTTTGGACAGTGTGTGTCGTGTGGAAATCACGTGGGGTCCGGACGCCCCGAACGGCACGCCGGTCGAGTTCTATACCGATGTGCCGAGAAATTGGTCGATCACCAAACCGGACCGGCTCTGCTATCGCCGCGCAAGCACGCCCGACAACTGTGATTCGGGGATGACACAGTGGAATACGCTGTGGAAATGTGCCGTCGGGGCCGCCTCGGGTATCGAGGAATTTTCCCTGCAGTAAGGCGCGCGGAATCCCCGTCATCCCTTGGGGAATTTGTACTCGATCTTCTTCCCGTTTGCCGTCGCGACGCCCTCGCGCTGCAATCTTGCGATCAGATCGTTCACCACTGCCGGCGAGGTTTCCTTGCCAAGCAGCGTGGTGAGATGACGCTCGAGCGTCTTGCTCGTGGTCGGCCGGTTGTTGGGATGGTCGCGCAGATTCTCGATCGTCCGTGACCAGGGATCGGGCTTCGCGGCTTTCTTCGGCGGCGAGGCGGCGGCCTTTTCCTTCGGTTTCGCGGGCTGCGCCTTCGGGGTCGGCGTCTTTTTTGCAACCGCCGCCGGTTTCACCGCAGCCGCCTTCCCTGGCGGAGTCGTCTTTGCCGCCAGCTTCTGGGTAGCGGCGGCGTCCGGCGCCTCATTCATCCCAAGCGCCTCACGAACACTGGCTACGCGCATCGCGCCGTAGCCCAGTTCCCGGATATGGCCGAGCAAGACATCGAACCCGCCGTCCTTCGAGATGACGAAGAAACTTGCGCCGTTCCCCGCCGTCGCTGCCGCAGTCTCCGTGTCCGGCAGCATGCGCCCGAGGTAGAACGCAATGTGGAAGTCGAGCGCGTTCTTTCCCGCGCGCTCACATTGAATGAACTCAACCTGGCCACCCAACGGTTGCAGCGCCTTGACGATATCGGCATCGAACTTGTTTTGGTGCGGCCCGTGGAAGAGCCGGACGCGATAGTCGGCGCCCCGGATCAACTTCAAATCCGCGGCCGTCGGCTTGACGTTCTCGAAGTCGATCAGGATGTAGGTGAGGTTCATCTGGATATGTGAAAGGTTTGTCGTCTATATCTATTTACTCTTGAATCTCAACCATTCCTTCACTCCGAGATCGGGTGCCGCTTTCGCCAGCGCGTCGAGTCCCTGCCTCGCACGCGCCGTCCAGCCGCGTCCGCGCCCGATCAAATCTGCCCATGCCTCTTCGACATCCCAGACGCGCGCCACCTTCAGATAATCGAGCAACGCTGCGGACTGAAGCAGGTCCTTGCGAGCCTTCTGCAGCAGCGACGCGCTGCGTTCCCCGAAAACGAGCAGCTTGTGCAGTGCATACCGCGCGGGATGGGGAATGTTGACGATCACTACTCCTTCATCGCAGAACACGACAGCCTGGCCGACGTTTTCGATCAGATACTCCATGAATTTCATTGGCTGCATCGCGACCCGCAATTGCCGGTGCTCAAAGGGTACGTTGCCTCCCCGGTGCAACGTCGTCAGGAAGTCGATCCGGAAATCCGGGTCCTTCGGATTGAGGTAGCTCGGACCGGCCTTTCCGGACAACCCCCCTATGGGGAGCAATCCCGCCCGAAGAGATTCGATGGCGCCATGGGTATCCACCTGCAAGGTCGACGGCAACGCCAGCGAGAGACTCTTGCCCGCATGGGCGAGGTCGACATCCTGCGTACGCGCGGATTCGGTCCATTTCAAGCCGAGGATGTTTCCATAGGTGAGGAACGCATGCGTCCCGACAAGGACGCCCTCGGCGCGAAAGAAACCATGCTCCGCCAGCCGCCGGACCACCCTGAAGTGACGGGTCAGCAGCGACGTGCATCCCAGTGCGATGGCCGAGCGGACCAACGGCACCAGCGGTTCGTCGCGCGATTTTCTTGATTCTGCAACGAGCGCCCGCACCGGTTCGGAATCGGGTCCGACGTAGAGCTGGCGAAGCGTGCCGCCGAGATCGGTGAACTGGAAATACCAGTATTCCCGGCCTTTGACCGTCTTTTTCGCGAACGAACCGCGCAGGCTTCCCACCGAACGCGACAGTTCGGACGCGAGCGTCGCGTCGAAGAGCTGCGCGTACGCGGTCTGGGCGGAAAGCGAAAGCTCCGAATATCGAGGCATCAGGTTATACGTGGATCCGGACCCGCCTAGTATAACCAGCCGGTTCGTAGTTATACTAGAAACATGAAAAACTTAGTATAACTCAGGCCACCGCCTGCCCCTGGCACGATCAGGTCGCGGAAGGAAGTCGGGCACGAGCCCCATCTCGCCACGATTATGGCGAAGCCGGTACACCCTTGCAGTGCGTCACGTTCAAGCTCTCAGAACCGCGCTGAAAGACCCAGCATCAGCTCGCCCTGTCCGATCGAATCCCCTTTGATCGAAACGACGCACCCACCCGAGCAGAATACGCCGCTGCTGCTATTGACCAGCGTGCCGTAGCCACGCGCCTCGGCCCGCACCGCGAACGTGTTGCCCAGCGGCCACTGGTAGCCGAAGCCGACGTTGATCGAGGGATACAGTTCGCTTTTGTAGCCCTGGCCCGGATTGAACAGCGTCGCGCCCAGGCCGCCGACGATGTACGCGCCTTGGCCTGCCTGACCATCCCAGAAGAAGGTGCCGCCAAAATGGAGGTAGTAGATGTCCATCGACAGGCGATTGCTGCCGCCGGCGGATGCGGCGGTGTCCAAGGCCAGGTTGGTCCGTTGCTCGCTCACGAAAATCTGGTATTGCCGGGCCTCGTCGTATGGCAGATCCAGCGCAAACGAAACGGCGCCGTTGGATTCAAGCTTCAGGCGCTGGTCTGTATTGGCGTCGGTGAAACTGCCCGCGCCCCGGTAACCGCCATAAACCGTTACGGCATAACCCCTGTCGGCCGCGATCGCCGGCGACGCCATCAACACAGCAGCCGCGACGAATGCGCCGCCCAGCGTGGCGCTCTTGCGGATCTGGCGAATCCCATGCGTGTTTGTGAAACTGTATGCAACCATAAGGACAACTATACGAACCCGGTATCGAACGCGCTAGCGCCTCTCGTCAAGCTGCTCCCGCATGGAGCGCGCAATTGCAAGTGCGTCCTAACCGGAACGCCGGAACGCCTCGTCACTCGCTTCGCATCATGGATCCATGCATTACGGCTTTACCCGTCACGGCTGCGTCCTAACGCGCACCATCAACTCTTGCCTGCCGGGATCTTGTATGCGGGCCTCACCCCATCTATGCAGCAGTCCAGGCAGCATCCCGGACCCGTTCAGGTTTACACGACTCTGCGAACTCGACGGCCGCTAATCTTTTGCGACAAAAGCGAACCTCGGCTGCCGCCGGCCCTCGATCTCCACCTGTTCGAAGAACATGGCGTGCGGCCGCACCCACAAACCCGATTGTCCGTACAGCGGGCGATAGACCACCAGCGGCTCGAGCGTTTCGCTGTGGCGGGCCACGCCGGTGACCTCGTACTCGCCGCCCTTGTAATGGCGATAACGGCCCAGCGGTGTTGCAGGCAACGGCGGCAGGTCGCTCATGACGCCGCCACGGAACCGAATACCCGCCCGAACTCTATCGGCGGCGACTTCACCTCCACGAATACCGTGTCTTCCAGCGCCTCCACCCGATGACTGGCATCGCGCGGATGGCGACAGACATCGCCCGGCCCGAGCACGAAGGTCTCGTTGTTCACCGTGGTCCTGAGTCGCCCGCTGACCACGTAGAGCAGGGATTCGTGAGCATGCGCGTGCAGCGACGACGCCACACCGGCACGCATGCGCACCTCCAGCAACGCCATGGTCTCGCCCCGAAGCAGCGGCTTGACGAACACCGTGCCGGTATTCGGCCGGCCTTCGATCGTGCCGACCGGCTGGCTGTCTACCTGATCATTTTCGATGTGAAGCATGTCGACCTCGCACGAACAGCAAGTGAAAGCGAATCGGCAATCGCCTGCAGCGTGTAATCCCCAATTGCATAGGCCGCCGCCATGCCTGATTTGGGGTCATCTTAAAGAACGAGTGACGTTTGGCTCGCGTGTCCAGATCGAAGTACTCGGAAGAAAAAGGGCAAGGCCTTAGCGCGCTTGTGGCCTACACCAGATCATCGCCAAGTCGTTTCCTGATAACGAATCGATATTCGAATACGGCGAATCAAGAAAATAAGCACCGACTCCTGGACCCTGCATTTCATAGAACCGATAGCCATCGATCAAATCCCGGCTGGCGGAAGCGAGGATCCTGATCTTCATGCAAGCTTGTTTTTTATCTTCTTTTTCGCCGCTTCCCAGTCTTCGAATTTAACTTCGCCGCGCTCCTGCATCGACAGCCTTTCCGCCAATACGCCTTCATGCCAGGCTGGAGAAGAAATGCCACCCGCCGTGTTGCAAAGATCGTCCCAAAGCGATTCCATCGCCTGGAGCTTCTCTTCGAGCGACATTTTGTCCAGAGGTAAAGTACTCTCCATGATGTCTCCTGTTCGCGTAGGCGATATGCCGATTGCCCAGATTACTCCAGGTCGGAGGCTTGAGGAAGTCGTGGGTTCTTACGACAAATATTTCTTAAACAGTTCCGCCGGATATCGGTAGCCTACGGCCTTGAAGGGGATGCGGTTGAGCCCATGCTGAAACTCGGCAAGGTCGATATTCTCCAGGCCGCCAGCGTCGGCGACTCTCCATTTGATGTGAAATCGCATGTCGTTCATGGAACCGGTCACACTGCGGTTGCCGGATCGGGCGAATCGGATATCTCGGCAGGTGTCGAGCATCCGCTCGATCCGGGTTTGTGAGAACCCCTCCCAGACGAGTGCCTTGAAGACGCGCTGACCGAACACTCCGTCGAGATGTGCGAAATCCGGCTTCTTCAGCCCCGGCACGAATATCGAGAACAAGGTTTGGTCGTGGGTAAACAGCACGCACTTGCGACGATCCACATGCAACAGATTGGCGTGCCAACTCTCGCCAGAGGTGGTTGGATCAATCAGACGATCAGGAATCTCCGCCAGCAGCTTCTGCGTGCAATGGATCAACATTTTTGTATGCTGGTCTCTGCCCGTGTATCAGTCAACGCGGGGGAGGAAAAAGGCAAGGCGCCCGGCATGTTGCGGCGCTGATTGCGATGCTTGAACGCCGTGAAGTTAGGGAATCGCTGATCAAGTAGCCGCACGAGGCGACAGATGACCACGATTGGATTGAATTGTTAAGGTGAACGGATTTTTCATCGAAATGAGCACGGTTTTAGGGGCAAAAGCGGAGCATTTCCCCGCATCGTGGTCAC
>JANXPQ010000294.1 GCA_025357235.1 Betaproteobacteria bacterium | reverse complement strand
GGCCTCCGCCGACTTTGTGGGCATCTTCGACACCCTGGAAGGCGCTATTGGCATGCTCATGATCGGGCGGCTGGTGGGCTGGAAGGTGCTGGTGCTGATCCACAGCAAGAGCACCCTTCGCAAGTACGAGGAAATCCTCGGCATCAACGTGCGCGAGTTCTTCGAGCCAGAGGGCCCCCTTACGCACAAGTCGATCGGCTACGAGTTCGCCAAGAAACTGGGCAACTTCTGGAAGGCCGTCAGCGGTGACTACAAGGTCGAGCATCGCCGCGAGATGTCGTAGGGCAAGCGATAAGGGAAAGTAGTTGCCCTTGACACGGAATATGGTTGCCCCTTACTCTAAGGGGCAATGGCTGACTATCCTCAGAATTCCTCGTTTCCCGTAGTCCTGGGACCGCTGGCAGCGGCCGCGGGCGGGGATCTGCCGCAGGCAGACCCCGCTGCGGATGCAGCGGTCGTCGCAGTGGACTCCCCCCATAAGGTAATACGGGGGGAAAGTCTCTCTCATCACCCCATTGAGGGCGGGAATCCCAAGGCCGCGTTCACGGACTACCTGAACGTCACCTTTCTCATTGCACAAACCAAGCACGCGGTTCCGGATTTCTTCGAGGTCTTCAGTGAGGCATCCCAAAGCGTCCTGGGCGTGATGGTGCCGCGTGGGGCGGGCAAGTATGGCACCAGCACTCGCACGCGTTCGAGTACGGCGGAGCGCTGTTCTGCCACGGCGGCCAGCGTGGAACTGCTTTGATTTCGCTCCCCGGCGAGGCCTGCGCCCTGATCCCGGATTGGGAGGCGCTCGTCGCCTTGTTCCGCGATCGCCTGCAAGGGCGCATTACTCGCTGGGATGGTGCCGTCGATGACTTCGAGGGCAAGCACCCGGTGAATGAGTCGGTTGCACTTTACCTGGCAGGCGGGTTCGGCGTCGGCGGTCGTACCCCCTCCTGCAGCCAGCAAGGCAACTGGCTGTGTCCCGATGGCAGTGGCCGCACCTTCTACGTCGGCAAACGCAAGAACGGGAAACTCTACCGCGCTTACGAGAAGGGCATGCAGCTGGGCAGCCGCTTTCATCCATGGGTCCGCCATGAAGTCGAACTGCACAACCGCGACCGCGTGGTGCCGTGGGAGGTCGTGCTTCAACCCGGCCGCTATGTCGCCGGCGCCTATTCGGCGCTCGCTTGGGTGTCCGAGGACGCCGACCGCATCGCTACCCTCAGGCGGTCCGATGCGATCAGTTACGAGCGGCTGACGCACTACGCCCGCGTTTCCAACGGGCCGCTGCTCACCGTGATGCTGGAGCGCGAGGGCAGTGCGGAGAAGGTGCTGGGCAAGCTCGCCCGCCCCGGGGTGCCGAAGCGCCTGGCGCTCGCCAAGAAGCTAGGTATCCGCGGGGATCAGAAATGAACTTCGACGCAGACGATCTGGATTGGGCGCTCGGAGTGCTGCTGCACCTGATTTGGCAGGCCAAGATGGCGGGCGTTCTGGTTCACCAGTACGCCCCTCAACAGTTCTTCTCCTGCATGCAGGTGATCAACGCCCAACCTTTTGTGGTGCGGCAGCGGGTGATCGAGATCATCCGCGGGATGGAGCCCACCGTGTTGTTTTTTCAGGGGCCATGAATACCCTCGGACTCGTTGAGGCGGCGCAGTTCCTCAAGCTCCACCCTGAGGAGCTGCGGCGCCGGGCACGGCTGGGGACAGTCCCCGGAGCAAAGGTGGGAAAGCGTTGGGTGTTCCTCGAAGACGATCTTGCGGAGTATGTGCGCTCTCTTTATGCTGCCCCTCGGCAAGCGTTGCGAGTGACACTGAGAAAGGAGTTAATTGAATGTCACTCTTCAAACGCGGTAGTACGTGGTGGATTGACTTCACCACAGCAGGCGGCGAGCGAGTTAGATGCTCTGCTCGCACAGAAGATCGGGCCCAGGCTCAAGAGCTGCACGACAAGCTGAAAGCGGAATCCTGGCGCCTTGCGCAACTCGGAGAGAAACCCGAGCGCACATGGGATGAAGCGGCGTTGCGTTGGCTTGAAGAGACTTCTTACAAGAAGTCGCATCTCTACGATGTGGTCAGAATGAAATGGCTTCAGCAGTTCTTGCGGACGAAGCCGCTTCGGGAGATCACGCGGGACGTGGTAACGCATATTGCTGAAGCGAAGCGCAAAGAAAGCTCTGCGTCGAATGCTAATCGTTATGTCGCGCTCATCCGGGCAATTCTGCGGCGAGCTGAGCGGGAATGGGACTGGCTCGAAAGGGCCCCGGCATTGCGGCTGTATCCCGAGCCGAAACGTCGGATTCGATGGATTACGCCGGAGCAAGTGCAGACGCTTTTGTCGCTACTCCCGGAGCACCAACGCGATCTCGTAACCTTCGCGTTAGCAACCGGGCTCCGACACGGCAACGTGTTAGGGCTTGAGTGGTCGCAAGTCGATCTACAGCGCAAGGTGGCTTGGATCTACGGGGACCAGGCGAAGGGCGGACGCGATATCCATGTCTCTCTGAACGAGACTGCGCTGGGGGTGTTACAGCGCCAACTCGGTAAACATCTCGTGAGGGTGTTTGTGTATAGAGACAAACCTATCGCAGCCGCAAATACCCGGGCATGGCGCGAGGCTCTCAGAAAGGCCGGCATTGCGGATTTTCGCTGGCATGACTTGAGGCACACCTGGGCATCCTGGCTCGCGCAATCAGGCGTGCCGATGGCCATTATCCAAGAAATGGGGGCTTGGGAGAGCCCCGAAATGGTGAGGCGATACGCTCACCTCTCCCCGGCGGTATTGGCCGATCACGCCAAAGTGATAGACACAAAAATGGCACAGTCCGACGTTTGTGGCGGCGAGACTGTGCCAAATGCTTGAAACTTGGTGGGCCGTGCAAGGTTCGAACTTGCGACCGTTGGATTAAGAGTCCACTGCTCTACCAGCTGAGCTAACAGCCCGTTTTTCGAAGGGGCGAATTCTAGCAAAAAAATGAACGGCAGGGCCGGGAATCGCCATAAGCCTGGCGCACCGCCGGGCGCCGCCAGCCGGGGGGTGGTCGCAACAGGGCGACAACGGGGACCTTCTCCGGGAACGGTTCCTGCATAGTAGTCTGGTAACATCTGTGCACCGACCTGCGGGAGAAATAACAGGTCGTTTGCCGTCACCTGACGGCAGTCGCATACAATTTGCGTCACTCGCGCCGCCACCGTCGGCCCGTCAGGCGTAAGGAGCACGATTTGAAGACCGATTTCAAGGCAGCATCGGTGTTGGAGCGTCTGGGCCAGTCCTTGTCGGACGCGGATCTCGACTATCAGGCGGGCGAGGGCATCCATGAATTCATCGTGCGTCTCGGCGGCATGCGCCACGTCATCGATTTCAGCGACGACCTGATGGAGAAGAAAAACGAGAAAGACCTCAGCGTCATCATTCTCGGCATCGTCGAGCGCGCTTCGACCCAGTCCCTGCCGGTCCACTTCATGGTGCGCAACGACAATTTCGAAAAGGTCATGCAGGCGCTGAAGCACTGAGCGTTTGGATGACGCAATAAATCAAAAAGACCGGCGATTGCCGGCCTAGTTATTTTTGCAACGTGGAAGCAGTCGAGCGAGCACTCGAGAAAGAAAAGGGGCTAGCCGACGGCTAAGGAATCGCTGATCAAGTAGCCGCACGAGGCGACAGATGACCACGATTGGATTGAATTGTTAAGGTGAACGGATTTTTCATCGAAATGAGCACGGTTTTAGGGGCAAAAGCGGAGCATTTCCCCGCATCGTGGTCAC
>JANXPQ010000262.1 GCA_025357235.1 Betaproteobacteria bacterium | reverse complement strand
CTGACCAGCACCGACCCGCAATACAGTGAAAAACTTCATCACATCCAAGAAATATTGGGAACCCTGCGAGCCGACGAGCGTTTCTTTTCCATTGATGAATTCGGCCCCTTCGCAGTCAAGATGAAGGGAGGACGCGCTTTGGCAGCTCCCGGAAGCCAGCCAACCGTCCCGCAATGGCAGAAATCGAAGGGCTGCTTGATCCTTACAGCAGCACTGGAACTGTCGAGGAATCAGGTCACGCACTTCTATTCGAAGGCCAAGAACACGGACGAGATGATTCGGATGGCGAAGACCCTGATGGCAGAATACAAGAACGTGCGCAGGCTCTACTTATCCTGGGACGCGGCATCTTGGCATATCTCGAAGAAATTGACGGCCTTCATTGAGGAACACAACCAGATCGCGGCGAGTGGGGGCCAGCCTATTGTGGAATTGGCGCCATTGCCAGCAAGCGCACAATTCCTTAACGTTATCGAGTCGGTCTTCAGCGGTATGGCGCGAGCGATAATCCACAACAGCGATTACCAGTCGGCGGACGCGGCGATGGCGGCCATTGATCGGCACTTCGCGGAACGCAATCAGCACTACAAGGAAAATCCGAAACGTGCAGGTAAAGAGCTATGGGGAATGGAACGCACTACCAGTCAGTTTTCCGCAGATAACAATTGCAAGGACCCGGCATACCGATAAGCGTGCGAACCAGGCCTCAGCTTGGCGCCCTGGTCAATATGCGGCCCCAAGAAAGCAAGAGAACTGTCTCTCCGAGACTGTGCCGTGTTTGCGACGCAGTTAATTCGCATAACAATGTTTGTGTCGTGTGTGAGACGGCTCAAAGGGGTGGCAAGCGTCAAAAGTGACTGATTTATGGAAACAAAAACGATCTGATCCCGACTCTTAATCCAACGGTCGCAAGTTCGAACCTTGCACGGCCCACCAGAAACGCAAAGGGGACGGCATCCGCCGTCCCCTTCTTTTTTCGCTTCGGCGCGCCGCCATGCTTCAGCCCGCCGCGATGCTTCAGCCCATCTATAGACTGGTCAGATATTGCGCCAGCGCCTCGATCTGTTCATCGGTGAGATTCTGGGCGGTCGGCCCCATGACGTCGCTGACACGGGCGCCATCGCGAAAATCCTTGAGCTGCTTGACGATGTACGGATACTTTTGCCTGGAGACGCGCGGGAATTCGTTCAGGCCCTTGAAATTCGGCTGGTGGCAGGCAACGCACTGGGCCTCGGCTGCGATTCTCTTGCCCTGCTCGATGATCGCCGGATCGGTTTTCGCAGTGCTGCGGACCATGGTCTGTCCGGAGAAGTATTCCGCCAGGTCCTGCATATCCTGATCCGACAACACCACGACGGCCGTTGACATCATCGAGTTCTTGCGGCTTCCTTCCTTGAACGCCTTGATCTGGCGATAGATGTATTCCCGGGTCTGGCCGGCGAGGCTGGGGTAGGCGCTGGAAGTGGAGTTGCCGTCGGTGCCGTGGCAGTGCGCACAGGAATCGGATTTAGCGGCGCCGGCCGTTGCGCTGAACAGGAACGTCGGCAGGGTCAGCGCGGCCGCGCAGACGATCAGCTTCAGTTTCATTTCCTCTCTCCAAAGAATTATTATTTTTGGCCGGGCACGAAATGTCGCCCGGAATTATAGGGCATCGACCGCGTCGAGCCCGCTTGTCCGGCAGTGTAGACTGGCCGCCGCCATCGACCGTTATCCGCGATTCCCATGCCCACGCCCGACTTCCATCATGTGCTGGCGTTCTACAGCCGCCATCCGATTTCCCGCGACCAGATTCTCGCCAGCGTAAAGGCCCGTCGCGGGCATCTCGATGGCCTGATGCCGGAAGATTTGTTCGCGTACGACCAGGATCACTACGGCGGACTGTCGGTCGTCGACGCGCTGGCCGAGCGCGCGCTCATCGGTGACGGCAGCCAGGTCGCGGATTTCTGCGCCGGCTTGGCCGGTCCCGCGCGCTATCTTGCCCACAAGTACGGCGCCATCGTCACCTGCATCGAACTCAATCCGCATCGTGCGCCCGGAGCGGCGGATCTCACCCGCCGGGTTGGTCTTGCCCATCGGGTTCGTGTCGTGCGCGGTGACGTCATGCGCGTGCCGCTGGGGGCCCGTACCATGGACGCGGTCATCAGCCAGGAAGCGCTGCTGCACGTGCCCGACAAGCGCGCCGCGCTGGCGGAAGCGTACCGCGTGCTCAAACCCGGCGGACGGCTCGCCTTTACCGACTGGGCGGAGCACCGGCGCATGGATGCCGCCGACGCCGCGTCGATGTGGCGCGGCATCGCCGCGCAATCCGTGCAAAGCTTCGCCGGCTATCCGCAGATGCTGCGCGAGATCGGCTTTCGCGATGTCGCGGTCGAAGATGTGACCGCGGACTGGGGAGACATTCTCGAAGAACGATTCGCCATGTATCGAAAGTTGCGCGAAGAAACGCAAAGTCTCGGAACGCCTTCGGGAGACGACGATTTCTATCGCTCCTATGCGCGCCTGGTGGCACTCGTACAGGAGCGCACCCTCGGCGGCGGGCGATTCACGGCCGAGAAATAGGGGCGTCATGCCGGCGTCGCGCCCGAGGAATTCGTCCGACCCTGCAACGTATAATTCAACACAATAAAAGCCAGGAGGCATCATGCGTTTATGCACCATCAAACGGGATGGACGCGAGCAGGCCGCCGTCGTCACTTCGTCGGGCATCGTTCCGGTCTCAGCGATCAATGCCCAGTTGCGAAAGTCCTGGCCTGAGGATCTGCATGCATTGATACTGCAAGGCATCGACCAGCGCATCCTGGCCGACGCCGAGCAGACGGCGGTCAAGCTCGATCCGGGCTCTGTGCAATACGGCCCCTTGTACCGGCATCCGCGCAAGATACTCGGCATCGGGCTGAACTACAGCGACCACGCCGCCGACCTGAACGCGCCGTATCCGACCGAGCCGGCGTCGTTCATGAAATGCGATAACACCATCATCGGACCCGGCGACGCGATCGAATTGCCGCCACAATCCGGGCGGGTGACCGCCGAAGCCGAAATCGGCGTAATCATCGGCCGCACGTGCCGCGATGTGTCGGAACTGCAGGCGCCGGACTATATCGCCGGCTATTGCCTGATCCTCGACATGACCGCGGAGGACATCCTGCAGAAGAATCCGCGATTCCTGACGCGTTCGAAGAATTTCGACACGTTTTTCTCGTTCGGCCCGGAATTGATCACGCCGGACGAGGTGCCGGACGTATTGAAGGTGAAAGTGGGCACGTACAACAATGGCACGCTGCATCGCGAGAACGTGGTCGCGAACATGGCGTTTCCGCCGTATTACCTGGTCTCGTTTCATTCGTACGTAGCGACCATGTATCCGGGCGACATCATCAGCACGGGCACGCCGGGCGCGGTCGTCATCCGCGACGGTGACCTGGCCGAATGCCGCATCGACGGACTCGGCAGCCTGTCGAATCCGGTCAGGAAACGCCAAGGCGAGCCCCGGGCGGCGTAAACGAAAGCGGGCTGCCGGCGTTTAGGCACTGCGATAAGATGGCAGCCGTGCGCTGCGGGCCGACGGTGACCGGGCGGCCTTGGCAGAATGGCGCCGGAATCGACAACGACTAAAACACCACTCCACGGAGGAGAAACCATGCATTTCGGAAAAGTTTGTCGCGGCCTGTTCGGGCTGCTGGCGCTGTGCGCACTGGGCGGTTCCGCCTTTGCTGCGGATACCATCAAGATCGGCTTCATGGACCCGCTGTCCGGACCATTCGCCAATGTCGGCGAGCACGGCGCCCGCGAAGCGTTGCTGGCGATCGAAGGCGTCAACGCCGCCGGCGGCGTGCTGGGCGGCACCAAGTTCGACCTCGTGACATTCGACACCAAGAGCAGCCCGCAGGAAGCGCTGATTTCCCTGAAGCAGATGACCGACCAGGGCATCCGCTTCTTTTTCATGGGCAACGGCTCCAACGTGGCCATCGCCCTGTCGGACGCGGTCAGCAAACACAACGCGCGCAACCCCGACCAGACGATCATGTTCCTGAACTATGGTGCGGTCGACCCGAGCCTGACCAACGACAAGTGCAGCTTCTGGCATTTCCGTTTCGATGCCGATACGGACATGAAGATGCAGGCGCTGACCAACTACATGATGCAGCAGAAGGGCATCAAGAAGGTCTATCTGCTCAACCAGGATTACGCGTTCGGTCAGGGTGTATCCAGGGCGGCCAAGGCGATGCTGGCGCAAAAGCGTCCCGACGTCGAAATTGTCGGCGATGACCTGCACCCGGTGGGCAAGGTGAAGGACTTCGCGCCTTATGTTTCGAAGATCAAGGCGTCAGGCGCCGACAGCATCATCACCGGCAACTGGGGCAATGATCTGTCGTTGCTGGTCAAGGCCGCCAAGGAGTCGGGCCTGAAGGCCGATTTCTTCACCTACTACGCCGGCATCGTCGGGGGCCCGACGGCCATCGGCCAGGCGGGCGAGGACGTTCGCCAGGTCAGCATGTGGCACAACAACGTCGGCGACGCCGGATCCAATGCGCTCGCCGAGTCCTATCGCAAGCGGTTTCCGGACGTGAAGGACGACTTCTTTTTCCTGTCGCTGAAAAACGGCGTCGAGATGCTGGCCAAGGCGATGAACCAGGCCAAGTCACTCGATCCGGCGACGGTCGGCAAGGCGCTGGAGGGCATGAAGTACCACGGCATCACCGGCGAAGTCGAGATGCGCGCCGACAACCATGAGTTGCTCCAGCCGCTGTTCATATCGAGTTTCGTGAAGTCAGGCACCAAAGGCGTCAAGTACGACGTCGAGCGCACCGGCATGGGCTTCAAGACCGAGGGCCGCGTCGAAGCAAAGGACACTGCCTTGCCGACCACGTGCAAGATGGAACGTCCCTGATGGTGTTGCCTCACGCATGAAAAAAGGCCGCGGAAACGTGGCCTTTTTATTTCGTCACATGCGCTTTGCCGATGGCGGAAACGTGTAGCGAACCCGGTTTTTTCGCGTCGGGAGGATCTGCAACTCGTCGCTGGCCGCGGCGTTCCTGGCCGCATCGGGCTTGGAAGGTCCCTCCACTCCCGGTTTGCCAT
>JANXPQ010000231.1 GCA_025357235.1 Betaproteobacteria bacterium | reverse complement strand
GGCAAATTTTCCGGAACCTTTCGTCAGGGTATCGGATGATCATCTCGATACGATGCTCGACCTGAACGTGCGCGCCTATTTCGTCGTCGCGCAGGCCGCGGTGCAGAAAATGCTGGAAGACCCGGGCAGAAAGCAAAACGGCGGCGTCGTGCTCAACATCTCCTCGCAGATGGGCCACGTCGGTTCGCCGAATCGCACGGTGTATTGCATGACGAAGCACGCGATCGAGGGGCTGACCAAAGCCATGGCGGTGGAGCTCGCCAGCCAGGGCATTCGCGTAAACAGCATAGGCCCGACGTTCGCGGATACGCCATTGGTTCGCCGGATCGTGGATACGCCGGAGAAACGCGAGTTCATCACCTCGCGGATTCCCATGGGCACGCTTTGTCGGGTGGAAGACATCATGGCGGCTGCGGTTTACCTCGCTTCTCCGGCCGCAGCGATGATCACCGGTACCCACCTGCTGGTAGACGGCGGCTGGACCGCGCAGTAGCCGCATCAACGCCATTTGGATAAGATCAATCGATCAGGAGGCAATCCATGTCTGATTTCCAGCTCAACCATCTCAACATCCCCGCGCGCGACCCCGAAGGCCTGGTGCGCTGGTACGTACAGACTTTTGGCCTCAAGGCCGACGGCAACAAGGTGCGCGGGCCAGGCGTGCTCCTCGTGTTCAAGCCAGGCGAGCCAGTGAAGCGGGCGCCGGAACTGCACCTCGGCTTCCAGGTTCCGAGCAACGCCAAGCTGGCGGACTGGGCCGGCAAGTTCGGTGCCACAATCACGAAAGGCGAAGAATTCAACACATTCCAGGTTTCGGATCCGGAAGACAACTGTCTAGGAATTTATTGCGATAGAAACAGCTGAACCGACCGCGCACGACCGCGGCAAACACAAAGGGGAGGGGAACATGAACATCCGCAAGAACGCAGTGCTGTATTCCTGTGCGATCGTGCTGGCGGCGGGTGCTTCGTTGCTGGCAGCCGAAGACAACAAAGACGCTTTGCTCGCGCGTGCACAGCAAACATTCAAGCCGCTGCCGGCCGACGCCGGCACGCCGGAACGTCCGCTCACACCCGAGCGCGTGGCGTTGGGCCGATCCCTGTTCTTCGAGACACGCGTTTCCAGCGATGGCAAAGGCAGTTGTGGCGGTTGCCATAATCCCTTTCTCTATGGCACCGATGCGCTGCCGCGCTCGGTAGGCGTCGGCGGCAAAGTCATCCCGCGCAATGCGCCTACCGTATTCAACACGGCGTTGCAGTTCGTGCAGCATTACGGCGGCAACCGCGCCGATGTCGAGGAGCAGGCGGTCAAAGCGCTGGTCAGCGCGCTGGCCTACGGCAACGCCGACTACGCTGCGGCGGAAGCGCGCCTGCGCGCGCTTCCCGGCTATCGCATGATGTTCGAGAAGGCCTTCCCCGGCGAGGCGGAACCGATGACCGCGCAGAACTGGGGCAAGGCAATCGGTGCATTCGAGCGTACCCTGATTACCCCCGCGCCTTTCGACGACTATCTCAAAGGCGACAAGGCGGCGCTGGGCGCGCAGGCAAAGCAAGGCCTCGACAAGTTCATGAGCTATGGCTGCTCGGGCTGCCACAACGGCGTTACCGTCGGCGGACAGATGTACCAGAAATTCGGCCTCACGCAGGACTACTGGGAACTGACCGGCAGCCAGGAAATCGACATATTCAAGGGTCGCGACAAGGGCCGCTTCCAGGACACCAAGAACGAGGCCGACGCCTTCATCTTCAAAGTACAGCAATTGCGCAACGTCGCGGTCACGCCGCCTTACTTCCACGACGGCTCGGTCGCCGAACTGGGCGACGCGGTGCGCATCATGGGCAAACTGCAACTCGGCCGCGACCTGACAGACGCCGACATCTCCGACATCAAGGCGTTTCTGCAAAGCCTGACCGGGGAAGTTCCGGCGCAGTTTGCCGCCGTGCCGTCGCTGCCGGCTGCTGCTTACAAATACTGACGCAACCGCTGCAAATGCGGAGCGGCCCCGCGGGCCGCTCTTTTTTTCAGATTCCGTAACTGCGCAGGCGCTCCAAGTCCAGCACCCGAATCCCACCGTACTCCACCGTCAGTAGCCCCTCGCGCACCAGTTTCTGCAACGCCTGGTTCGCCCGCTGCCGCGACACCCCGCTTAGCAAGCCTATCTCTTCCTGCGAGATCGACAGCCGCAGACCGGCACCCGGATAAAGGATCGGATTGAACAATGCGCCAAGGCAGCGCGCGACGCGCGCATCGGTATCCAGCAGCCTGCCGAATCCCACCAGCGCGATGAACTGACCCAACCGCTCGTTGATCTGCAGAAGCAGGAACCGGTTGAACCCAATGCTGTTGCCGAGCAACCACTCGAACGTCGGCTTCGGCATTCGGGCGATTCGGCTATCACGCAGAGCCATCGCACCGTATTTTCTTGGCTCGGCTTTGAGTAGAGACCCCTCGCCAAACCACCCACCTGTCGGAACCCCGGTAAAGGTCACTGAACGTCCGTCCGGAAATACGGTATGCAGCTTGACCAGGCCATCAAGAACCCCCGTCCATGAGTCAACGACTTCCCCCTCCAGACATACGGTCGCTCCCGCGGCGTATGTGTGCTCATTCACCTCGGCTGCAACACGCCGCATCTGCTCGTCTGTAAGGGCCTTCGCCCATGGTGCAGTGCAAAGTAATTCAGTTAGCGTCGCCATATCTACCAATTGTCGTCCAAACGACAACTTGGTACATGTGTAAAGAGTATGGTTATTTCCAGGGTCGATAGAATGCTATCGAGGATGTATTCCGTCTATTAAGAGGGGGCTCCATGTCTAGTGTATTGGAATCGAGAATTGCAGTGCCCGGGGCAAGTGCGGCTCAGTCTTCGCGGAAGATCGTCAACCTTATCCCGGTGGCGATAGTTTGGGGCGTATTGTTAGCCGTCTATATGGGTCTGCGCATTTACCAAGGGTTGTACGCGTTCGAGTATGGGCTCGACTCCACCTCGCCGGATTTTCAAAAGTATTGGTTGACCCTGCTCAGGGTGGAGGTACCGCTGATTTTTGGCGTTGCAGCCGTGGTGTGGATCTATCTGTGGGTCACCCGGGACAAGAATCTCGACAAGCTTGATGCCGAGACCGAGTTGAGGCGCTATTTCCATCTGACCAGTTGGTTCCTGCTCTATACGTTTGCGTTCATCTTTATCGCCAGCTTCAACGGTGAGGCGGACGCGACCTGGCATCAGACTGTAGTACGCGACACCGTTTTTACGCCGAGCCACATTGTGCTGTTTTATGCAGCAATCCCCATGTATATCTTGTTTGGCGTCGGTAGCCTGATTTACGCGATGACGCGCTTACCCAAGTTCGCCAATAGCTTTTCCGTGCCGCTCATCATGGTGGTATTGGGGCCGGCTCTGATCCTGCCTAATCTTGGTTTTAACGAGTGGGGGCATGCCTTCTGGCTGACGGAGGAGATTTTCACTCATCCATTGCACTGGGGCTTTGTAGGCCTGGGTTGGACCGGTATTGCGCTAGGCGGCGTGCTCCTGCAGTTTTGCGCTCGCATGAGCGAACTCTTCAAGGAAATCGGTGCAACCGAGCGCACAAACGCTTAATCGGGGAGTGTCGTTTGCGAGTACTCGGAGCTTGTCCGGTGGAGTGAGTGGACAAGCTCTAATTTATTGGCTTTGCAGGCGGGCACAGTGACATAGGCTCTTACCGCAGGAAGCGGCCGGGTGCCGGGAGATATCGGTAGCCGAGATATTCGCATGACTACTATGCCGCAAGCGCCGTGAAGCTCAGTCCATAAAAATTAAAAAAGGGGGGTTACCATGACAGCGAATGATAGAGCGGTCCTTGCCGCTGCCGGGATGTCGCCGCAGATATCCAGATGGTCGAGAACCTTCGACTACATGGTCGTGGTTGTTGCAGCTTTCCTGGTTCTTTCGGTCACACAGATCCACTTTATCCTGCTGGCGGGCGATTGGGATTTTTTCATCGACTGGAAGGACCGGCAATACTGGGTACTGATAACACCGATTGTCACCATCATGATGGCGGCCGCATTTCAGGCGGTTTTCTGGAATCTTTTCCGCCTGCCGTTTGGCGCCACCGCCAGCGTCGGCCTGCTGCTTGTCGGCACATGGATCGTCCGCTTCCACGGGTGGGAAGGTTTGGCCTATTTTCCTTTGGCCCTGGTGGTGCCGGCCACTTGCCTGATGAGTGCAATTGCACTCGATGCAATATTGTCGCTTACGCGAAGCTGGGTGCTTACAGGCGTCTTCGGGGGCTTGTTGTATGCGGCGCTTTTCTTCCCCAGCAACTGGGTCTACCTGGCGCCTTATTTTTTGCCGGTGGAGCATATGGGCCAAATGGTATCGCTGGCCGACCTGATCGGTTACACCTACCCCCGTTCATCGACGCCTGAGTATATTCGCATCATCGAGCGTGGAACATTGCGCACATTCGAGGATTCGGCGGTCTGGGTATCCACGGCCTTCTCCGGCTTCGCTTGTATTTTCACCTACATGGCTTTCTGGTGGATGGGGACGAAACTATGCACGCCGACATTCATCCCTACCGGAAGGCGTTTCCGTGCGGCTATGGGGTTGGGCTCCGGCGACAAGGTGGCGCAATGATCAGCTCAATCGAGAGAATCATCCTGTGCGCCCTGGGTGCCTTGACAGTCTCCTTCGCCATCGCGCCTCAGCCGGCAATGGCGCATGGCGAGCGGGCGACGGAACCTTACATTCGTACCCGCACCATTCAATGGTATGACGTCAAATGGTCGACGGACAAGATCGGCGTCAACGAAACCGTCGCAGTGACGGGCAAATTCCACCTGATGTCCGACTGGCCGGACGCGGTGAAAAAGCCGGACCTGGTGTTCATGTCCAATGCCTCCCCGGGCGCGGTGCTTACGAGAGTGGAGTCGTATATCAATGATATGCCGGCCCAGCAGTCCCTGAAAAACCTCGAATTGGGTCGCGACTACACTTTCAAGCTGGTCATGAAGGGGCGCATTCCGGGCCGCTGGCACTTGCACCCGATGATCAACATCCATGGTGCAGGCCCAATTGTCGGACCGGGCAGTTGGGTTCAAATCGACGGGCGTGCGGCGGATTACCGGCATTCGGTCACAACCATCGATGGAACTCGAATCGAAGACACCCAGAACTATGGAGTGTCACGGGTGCAGATGTGGCAAATCGGCTACATCCTGATTGCCGTGGCCTGGCTGCTCTGGTGGTTGCGTCGACCGCTCCTTATTCCGCGCTGGCTTGCGACCCAGAAGGGGCTCGAAGAACTCCTGATCACGCGCACCGACGACAAGGTTGCTGCCGGTTTCCTGGTATTGGTCCTGCTGGTGGTGATCGTCGGATATATCAATGTCAAGGCCAACTATCCGCGCGTGGTGCCGCTTCAGGCCGGTTCGCTCTACACGCCGCCGTTGCCGGCGGCGCCAAACCTGATGATGGTCAAGTTCAACAAGGCAGAATATGACGTACCTGGGCGCAGCATGCGTATGAGTATCGAGGTCACCAACAACGCCTCTCGCCCAGTACGGCTTGGGGAGTTCTTGACGGCCAGTCTGCGCTTCGTCAACAAAACGCTTCCGATGGCAGTTGCCGCAGTTGATCCCGCTTATCCGAAGGAATTACTGCCGTCCAGCGGGATCGTGGTGGATAGAGACTCTCCACTGGCCCCCGGTGAAACCCGGGTGATCAAGATGGACGCCACGGACGGTGCCTGGGAAGTGGAGCGACTGGTGGGCTTTCTGACCAACGTCGATAGCAGAATAGGGGCCTTGCTTTTCTTTTACGATGACAAGGGTGCCCGTTACATCACCAGCGTCGCGGGACCGATCCTTCCCGTATTCAAGAAGACTATTTGATGCCGTATCCTGCAACACGCTCGCCACCGGCGGGCGTGTTGTGGTCCACACGAAAGCCAGAAAAAGTATTCCCCATGCAATACGCGGTGCGTTACAACTATCCGCCAGGGCAGAAATTGCCGTGGGCCATGAACTATGCGGTCGCAACCGGTTCAACGTGGCAGGAACCACGGATCGCACAATGAAAGTCACCACGCTCGCGATTTTTCCCCTGGTATTTTGTCTGTTCCTGCCGCAGCTGACGCTTGCGCACGGCGGTTTGTCCATGGACAAGGACATCTGCAGACTCCGCGTCGGGCCGTACAACATTCACTTCGTTGGCTACCAGCCCGAGCACAGCGCCGAGAAGGAATTCTGCGAAGACATTCCGAACATCGGGCATACGATCGTGGTGCTCGACTACGTCGATCAGGAATTACGCGCATTGCCTACCGAGGTGCGAATCATCCGCGACTCGGATTCGGAGGATAACCTCGATGCGATCACCGTGCTTTACATGCCACCAAAGATTTACCCGACCGGGACTCTCAACTTCGAACACACTTTCAAGGAACCCGGCAAGTTCGTGGGATTGGTGACGGTTGCCGACACACAGAAGCTCGTCGCACGTTTCCCTTTTTCGGTTGGCAGGAGCGGGTCCATCGGAAAAATCGTGGCGTGGATACTGCTCGCCCTGGCTATCGGCGCCGGCCTTTATTTCTACACCGTGCGAATTCGCCCGCGCCTTAGCGTCTGAGGGGCACGCAGATGAGCAGACTCCTTGTGTTTATAGCCGTTGCCACGCTGTTGTTTGAACCGGTTGCAGCCTGGGCACACGCCAAACTCGTCAAGTCCGAACCCGCGCAACGGGCGGTACTCAGCCAACCGCCGAGCCAGTTGCGCCTCTGGTTCAACGAAGCGATCGAGCCTGCATTCTGCGTTGCCACCGTTTTCGACGCATCGGGCAATACCGTGACTTCGACAGAAGCCTCTGTTTCCAATACCGACCCGAAGCTGCTCGTGCTGCCGCTGCCGCGACTGGCCAAAGGCGTCTACACCGTACAGTTCCAGGTAGTCTCGGTTGACGGACACACAGTCAAGTCGGGTTTCAAGTTCGAGATCCGGGAGGCGGCCAGGCTGAAATGAACGAAACCACTTCCCTGATCGCACGATGGATGCATCAGGGCGGCTGTCTGTTACTGGTCGGTTCGCTTGGATTTCTCGTTCTCGCCGCCCCTCATGCGCGAACACCGCTTCGCCAATGGCGGCGGCGGGTGCTGGGATTCTCGCTCGCGCTCGGCACGCTTGCCCTGGTCTGCGGTATCGCGGTATTCGCTGCACAGCTTGTATCGCTGCCTCAAATCGGGCTGCCCGGAGACGAGATGATCCGCCGACTGTTGCTCGACAGCCGATTCGGCACGGTGTGGCTGATCCGGGAGTCGTTGCTGCTGGCCTCCTGCGCACTGCTCGTTATCGCGCTTGCGTTCTGGTCGCGGCCGGCCTCTCTCCTGCTGGCCGCCGTCACTCTCGGATTGGCCTGCGGCGCGCTGGCGGCCGTGTCTTACTCCGGACACTCCGCGACCGCCGAGCCGGCGTGGCCGGCACTGGTTGCGCACTGCGTACATCTGCTCGCGGCAGGTCTTTGGCTCGGCGCGCTGCCTGTCATTACCGATGCGGTGGCGATGGTTGCGCGCGGCAAACCGGACGCCTACCCGGCAGTGCTCGAAAGTTTCGAAAAATTTTCCGCGCTGGCACTGCCGCTGATGGCCGCTATCGTCGCCAGCGGTATCTGGATCGCGGTCATCCATGTCGGCACTTTTCCGGCACTCTTCGGCACCGCCTACGGTTTTCTGTTGATCGCGAAGATCCTGCTGCTCGTGGTCGTGCTTGCGATGGCGGCGAGGCTGCGCTGGAAGCTGCTTCCGCGTTTTGCCCATGATGCCGGATTCGCAAAACAGCTCTCACGATGGGTCCTTTGCGAGTGGCTGATCGCGCTGGCCGTGGTCCTGCTCGCCGTACAGCTCGCGCGAACAGTGCCGGCGGCCCACGACGAAATCGACTGGCCGTTTGCGTTTCGCCTCTCGATCGACGCTACCTGGGACACGAAATGGATTCCCGCGGCTCTGGCTTGTCTTGCGGTCGCGACCGCCGGATTGGGTTTCTCGACTCTGCGCCTGCTTCGAGTGCGCCGCTTTTCGGCCACCGTGTGCCTGGGGCTGTTGTTATTTGCCGCCGGTACGGTTGCCGGCCTTGCCGCGATCTCGGTGGATGCCTACCCCGATACCTACCGCAAACCAACCGTGCCGTATCAGACCATTTCGGTCGCGTCGGGCGAGGCCCTGTTCCAGCGGCACTGCACTTCATGCCATGGCGGCAGCGGACACGGTAACGGACCCGCAGCGAGCGCGTTGTCGATCCAGCCCGCGAACCTGACCGATCCGCACACTTCCCTGCACACTGCGGGTGACATTTTCTGGTGGCTCACGCACGGCAAGCCGCCGGGCATCATGCCGGGTTTCGCAAACGTGCTCACCGAAGATGATCGCTGGGACCTGATTAATTTCCTGCGCACGCTGTCCGCCGGATACCAGGCGCGCATCCTCGGCGAACGGATAGTGGCGCAGCAGCCCTGGCTGGGCGCCATCGACTTCAATTACGCAGGCCAGCAAGGCGAATTCGGGACACTCAAGGATTTCCGCGGGCAGCGTGCCGTGCTCCTGGTGTTCTTCACGCCTGGCGCATCATCTGCGCGCATGCAGCAGCTTGCTCGCGAAACTGGTGCGCTGCTCGCGGCAGGCGCGCAGATCGTCGCAGTGCCGGTTGATCCGGGCTCGACGGGGGCCGAGTCGCTGCCTTTCTGCGTCGTGATGGAGGGAGCACCGGAGACGGTACGTGCTTACAGCCTGTTGCGGCGCACGCTGACCGATGCCGACACCGGGGATCGCCATCCCGTCCCGCCGCACATGGAACTGTTGGTCGACCGTTTCGGCTACGTGCGTGCCCGCTGGCTGCCCATGGACAACGATGGCTGGCGCGATCTGAATCTGCTCAAGACGCAGATCGAACTGCTCGCCCATGAGAAACAGGTCAGGCCGCCGCCGGAAGATCACGTGCACTGAATTTTCACTGCCTTTCCAAGCTGGAGGAATTCGAATGCTGACCAGAATCACCGCGCTGCTGCTCCTGACAAGTACCGCCGTAGTCTACGCGCACACCAACGAGTACCTCGATACCATCGACGGCATGCATGGAGGCCAGTTGCGCATGTCAGGCCCTTACCACTTCGAGTTGGTCGCCGCGCCGGGCGATCTCGTCGTATTCGTCACCGACCATGCCGACAACCCGATCGCCACTGCCAGCGGGAAAGCGTCCGCATTGGTGAATACCGCGGGAAAGAAGGTCCGGGTGCCTCTGCTGCCTGCAGGCCACAATTCCTTTCGGGGTCATGCGAACTTCACTCTGGATGAGCGCAGTACGGTGCACCTGAAAGTAACCATTGCGAACGCCCCGCCGGAGCTGGCTACCTTTCGGCCGATGCGCAAGCGGGAGAATTCCGAAAATCAAAAGGGACATCACGAGCATCATTGAGAGCGCTTGCGCTGACGCGGGAGAACCGCCGGTGTACTGGCAAAATTGGACCGCGGCAATCGGGCTCATCTGCGCCGTTGCAGGCTGCGGCGACAAACCGGTGGATCTCGGCGCCGCGGATTACGCCAGCCTCGGGCTTCCACGCGCCTGCACCCCGGGAACGAAGCCAGGCGCTGCCGGCATCGTCGACAACCTCATCGGCACGCGCGGCGTGCGCTTCAACGTGCGCACGCCTTCGAACTATGATCCGGGCCTGGCGCATCCCGTGCTGGTGGTCTATGCACCCGCCGGCAGGCATCGCTTCGCCTCGGAGAAATTCGCCGGCCTGACTCGAGAGGCCACCGCGCAGGGATTCATCGTCGTCTATCCGGACCACCGTCGCCTGGCAATGGCGAACTTCGACGAACTGGGGGAAGTGCCCGGCATGGTTTCGGGGCGCTGGTGTGTGGACACACGGCGCATTTTTGCCGTCGGCCATTCCGACGGCGGAACGACCTCGGAGGCGATCGTGTTCCTCGGCAAGACTAAATTGCCCGTGGCGGGATTCGCCGCAAGCGGAGCAGGCATCCGCGGAGAGGACCTCAAGTCCTATTCCTGCCCCAGCCCCACCACGGCAATGATCATTCACAGCCGCGATGACCTTCTGTTCCCCCTTCCGGCCTTTGGCCGGCAGGCCGCAGATTGGTGGGCACAATGCAACCGCTGCAGAGCGTTGCCGCCGGATCCACGAGCCGATGGCTGCGTCGAGTATCGCGAATGTGCCGACGGCGCGCAGACGCTGTATTGTGAAATTTCCGGAACGCACGCCAGATGGCCCGACATGAACCCGACACTGCTTGGCTTCCTTGGAAAAGCGCGACCTGCCAATCCGTAACGCGCAATGCCGGACACCCGGGAAAATCGGCCCGATCGTCAGCCGAACGAAGGAATATTGTGGCGACTGCGGGTATTGTCCACGTTGGAACTGCGCCCGAGACACTGCGCTGCGAAGATGATACAAAGGCTGGCTGGACATCAAAAAACGGGGAGGAAAGTACTTGGCGCAGTCGGATCCCATCAGCGGCGAGAGCATGGATACCTTTCCCCTGCTTCTATTGCAGCATGCACGGAGGCAGGCAAACCGCACCGCCATCCGCGAGAAGAACCTCGGCATCTGGCAGAGCTGGACCTGGGCGCAGGTCGCCAACGAGGTACGCGCGCTCGCCTGCGGCCTGGCTGCGCAAGGCTTCCGGCGCGGTATGAACCTCGCGATCATCGGCGACAACCGCCCGCGTCTGTACTGGTCGTTCGCTGCAGCACAATGCGTGGGTAGCGTGCCGGTGCCGATGTACCAGGATGCCGTCGCACAGGAAATGTTGTTCGTTCTGGACAATGCGGAGATCGAATACGCCATCGTCGAGGACCAGGAGCAAGTCGACAAGCTGCTCGAAATCCTGCCGCAGTATCCCAATCTCAAGCACATCTTCTACGACGATCCGCGCGGCCTGCGCAACTACACGCAGCCGCAATTGATGTCTTACGACCGGCTGCGCGAAATCGGCCGCGAATTCGACCGGCGCGATCCGGGATTTTTCGAACGCACCGTCAGCGACGTCCGCCCGGCGGACGTGTGCGTGATGCTTTATACCTCGGGCACTACGGGCAAACCCAAAGGCGTTTGCCATACCCATGCGGGCTTCATCGCCGCCGCCCGCGGTGACGTCGAATTCGACGGCTTCAATGCATCCGACGAAGTACTGTCCTACCTGCCGATGGCCTGGGTGGGCGATCACCTGTTTTCCTACGCGCAGGCCATGGTCGCGGGTTTCACGATCAATTGCCCGGAATCGTCGGAAACGGCGATGATCGACCTGCGCGAGATCGGGCCGACCTATTATTTTGCGCCGCCGCGGATCTTCGAAAACCTGCTGACCACGGTCATGATCCGCATGGACGATGCGAGCCGCATCAAACGCGGACTGTTCCACTTCTTCATGGGCGTGGCACGCCGCTGCGGCACACAGATCATGGATGGCAAACCCGTCCCGCCCGGCGACCGGTTGCTGTATGCGTTGGGCAGGCTGCTGGTGTACGACCCCCTGCGCAATATCCTAGGCATGAGCCGGATTCGCGTCGCCTACACCGGTGGGGCGGCGATCGGGCCCGATCTGTACCGTTTCTACCGTTCGATCGGCATCAACCTCAAGCAACTTTATGGTCAGACCGAAACCAGCGTGTACGTGTGTAAGCAACCCGACGGCCGCGCCAAGCTGGACTCGGTCGGCCGGCCGCTGCCCGGCGTGGAAATCCGGATCGCCACGAATGGGGAAGTCCAGGTCAGGACACCCGGCATGCTCAAGGAATACTACAAACGGCCGGACGCAACCGCCGAATCAATATCCGCCGACGGCTATTTCCTGACCGGTGATGCCGGTTTCTTCGACGCAGACGGCGACCTGAAGATCATCGACCGTGCCAGCGATGTCGGCAAGCTCGCCGACGGTTCGCTGTTCGCGCCCCAGTTTGTAGAGAACAAACTCAAGTTCTTTCCCTACATCAAGGAAGCAGTCTGCTTCGGCGACCGCAGGGAAATGGTCTGCGCTTTCCTCAATATCGATCTGGCTGCGGTCGGCAACTGGGCGGAGAAGCGCAACATGCCCTATACGGGCTATCTCGACCTGACGTCCAGGCCCGAGGTCTACGACCTCATGCTCAAATGCATCGAGCAGGTCAACGCCGATCTGGCCGGCGAAGCCCAGCTTGCCGGTTCGCAGGTGAAACGCTTCCTGATCCTGCACAAAGAGCTCGATGCCGACGATGACGAACTCACGCGCACGCGAAAAGTCCGCCGCGGCTTCGTCGCGCAGAAATACGCGGTGCTGGTGGAGGCTTTGTATTCCGGGCAAAGTCATTGCCGCATCGCGACCGAGGTCAAGTTCGAAGACGGCCGCCGCGGCACGATCGAAGCCGACATCAGGATCCGCGACGTGAAGACCGGCATTCACCCTGCAAAGGCGGCGTGAAGACGATGACGGATCAACGCAAAACCGGTGATGTCATGCTGTCGGTGGACAACATCGCGCTCTCCTTCGGCGGCGTGCGCGCATTGTCCGACGTCAGCTTCGACGTGCGTGAAGGCGAGATCCGCGCAATCATCGGGCCGAACGGCGCGGGCAAGAGCTCGATGCTCAACGTCATCAACGGCGTCTATCACCCACAGCAGGGCAACATCAGCTTTCGCGGCGAAGTGCGCCGCAGGATGGACCCTCATCGCGCAGCGGCGCAAGGCATCGCCCGCACCTTCCAGAACATCGCGCTGTTCAAGGGCATGACCGTGCTGGACAACATCATGACCGGCCGCAATCTGAAGATGCGCTCCAGCCTTCTCGAGCAGGCGATCTACATCGGGCGCAACCGGCGCGAGGAAATCGCGCACCGGGCCAAAGCCGAGGAGATCATCGACTTTCTGCAGATCGAGCACATCCGCAAAACGCCGGTCGGCCGCCTGCCGTACGGCTTGCAGAAGCGCGTCGAACTGGCGCGCGCGCTGGCGGCGGAACCGACTTTGCTGCTGTTGGATGAGCCGATGGCGGGCATGAACGTCGAGGAAAAACAGGATATGTGCCGATTCATCCTCGACGTCAACGACGAGTTCGGTACCACCATCGTGCTCATCGAACACGACATGGGTGTCGTCATGGACATCTGCGACCGCATCGTCGTGCTCGACTACGGCCGCAAAATCGGCGACGGCACGCCCGACGAGATCCGCAACAACAAGGCCGTCATCGACGCTTATCTTGGTGTTTCACACTGAATACCGCCTACACCCGACACAGAGGCACGGAGGAAAATGAGGACACAGAGAAAAACAAACCACTGGATAATTTCATTGTCTTTGACTTTCTCTGTGTTCTCTGTGACCTCTGTGCCTCTGTGTTGGGTGTAGGAATTAGGGTCTAAAAATGACGTTCTTTTTCGAAGTGCTGATCGGCGGGCTGCTGGCGGGGGTGATGTACTCGCTGGTGGCGCTCGGCTTCGTGCTAATCTACAAGGCGTCCGGCGTGTTCAATTTCGCCCAGGGCGCGATGGTGTTCTTTGCGGCGCTGACCTTCGTCGGACTGCAGGAAAAATTCGGCCTGCCGTTCTGGGGTGCGTTCGTGCTGGCGCTGGCGGCAATGGTCGTGTTGGGCATCCTGACCGAACGCATCGTGCTGCGCCCGCTGGTCAACCAGCCGCAGATCACGCTGTTCATGGCGACCATCGGCCTGTCGTTCTTCATCGAAGGCCTCGCGCAACTGATCTGGGGCACCAATGTGCGCCGGCTCGACATCGGCATCAAGGACGAACCCATTGCCTCCGTGCTCGAGCGGTTCGACATGGCGATCAGCAGTTTCGATCTGACTGCCGCCCTGGTGGCGGGCGTTCTGGTCACGGTGCTCGCCGTATTCTTCCAGGTCACCCGGGTCGGACGTGCGTTGCGCGCGGTCGCCGATGATCATCAAGCCGCGCTTGCCATCGGCATCCCGCTGAAACAGATCTGGGCGATCGTTTGGTCGGTCGCCGGCTTCGTCGCGCTGGTCGCCGGCCTGATGTGGGGCGCGCGCAACGGCGTCCAGTTCGCGCTGACCTTCGTTGCGCTGAAAGCGTTGCCGGTGCTGATCCTCGGCGGCTTCGAGTCCGTGCCCGGCGCGATCGTCGGCGGTCTGATCATCGGCGCACTGGAAAAACTTGCGGAAGTCTATCTCGGCCCGCACATCGGCGGCGGCATCGAAGGCTGGTTCGCCTACATGATGGCCCTGCTGTTCCTGCTAGTTCGTCCCGAAGGCATGTTCGGCGAGAAGCGAATCGACCGCGTTTAAAGGTTTTCGCCTTTACCAATCACTATTCACCAGTCACCAATCACTGAATGTTCTACCGAGAAGCCGGACAATTCAAAACTACCTACGCTGCGGACCAGGCGCTGTTCCCGATCCGCCAGGACCGTTACGCGATGCTGGTCATCCTGGCGATCGCCTTCGTCGGCCTGCCGCTGTTCGCCAGCGATTACTGGCTGACCGCGCTGCTGATCCCGTTCCTGGTGTTTGCGCTGGCGACGTTGGGACTGAATATCCTCACCGGCTACGCGGGACAGCTTTCGCTCGGCACGGCAGCCTTCATGGCGGTCGGCGCCATCGCCGCGTACAACTTCCAGTTGCGCATTCCCGGCATGCCGATCCTGCTGAGCTTTCTGCTCGGTGGCGCGTCGGCCGCGCTGGTCGGCATCCTCTTCGGCCTGCCCAGCCTGCGCATCAAGGGTTTTTATCTCGCCGTCGCTACCCTTGCAGCGCAGTTTTTCATCCCCTGGCTGGTGACCAAGGTGGGCTGGTTCTCCAACTATTCCGCCTCCGGCGTCATTACTGCGCAGCCGATCGTGATCCTCGGCCTGGCATTCGACACGCCGCAGAAGAAATACCTGCTGGTACTGGCGATCGTCGCGCTGCTGGCCCTGCTGGCGAAAAACCTGGTGCGCAGCCGCATCGGCCGCGCCTGGATGGCGGTGCGCGACATGGACGTCGCCGCGGAAGTCATCGGCATCCGCATCCTGCGCACCAAGCTGATCGCTTTTGCCGTGAGTTCGTTCTATTGCGGGGTGGCCGGGGCGCTGTATGCGTTTGCCTACCTGGGCAGCGTCGAGCCGGACGGCTTCAACCTGGACCTGTCGTTCCGCATCCTGTTCATGGTGATCGTCGGCGGGGCCGGCAGCATTTTGGGCTCCTTCCTGGGCGCGGCCTTCATTACGCTGATGCCGATCCTGATCGAGGTGCTGTTGACGGGAGCGAGCCGGGCGTTCAACCTGAACCTGGAACCGGGCGTTACATCCATGGTGCAATTGCTGGTGTTCGGCGGGCTGATCATTTTCTTTCTGATCGTCGAGCCGCACGGGCTGGCGCGTTTGTGGCAAATTGCAAAAGAGAAATTACGGCTCTGGCCGTTTCCCTACTAGTACTAGGACAGCAGAAAACAACGATTTCGGAGGACACGATGAGAGCATGGAAAAAAACAGCGATCGCGCTGCTCGCCCTGGCGGGCGGCATTGCGGTTGTTTTGCCTGTCGCAGCGCAACAGGCCGGCACCCAGTTCATGGGCATCCTGGGCTATCGCGTCGGCCCCTACGGCGCCAACGGCGCCGCCTTCTTCACCGGCTTCCTGGACTATCTGGCGCTGGTCAACGAGCGTGACGGCGGCATCAACGGCGTCAAGCTGTCCTGGGAAGAATGCGAAACCGAATACAACAATGCCAAGGGTGTCGAATGCTACGAGCGCCTGAAGTCGCGCAACGAGACCGGCCCGACGGCAATCCATCCGATGTCCACCGGCATCACCTACGGCCTGATCGACAAGGCGCCCGCGGACAAGATTCCCCTGATCACGCTGGGTTACGGCCGCACCGATGCGACGGATGGCCGCGTCTTCCCCTGGGTGTTTCCCATTCTCTCCAACTATTGGGATGCCGCTACCGGGATAATCAAGTTCATCGGCGACAAGGAGGGCGGTAGCGACAAGCTCAAGGGCAAGAAGATCGTGCTGCTGTATCACGATTCGGCCTATGGCAAGGAGCCGCATCCGGTGCTGGAAGCGGAAGCCGCAAAACTCGGCTTCGAGCTGAAACTGATTCCGGTCCCGCATCCGGGCAACGAGCAGCAATCGCAATGGCTGCAGATCCGCCAGTACAAACCCGACTGGGTCATCCTCTGGGGCTGGGGCGTCATGAGCGCGACGGCGTTGTCGACCGCGCAGAAAGTCGGCTTCCCGCGCGACAAGATGGTCGGCAACTGGTGGGCCGGCTCAGAGATCGACACCGAAGCCGCCGGTCCTGCATCGGAAGGCTACTACGCTGCCAGCCTGAACCTCGCAGGCAAGGACTTCGGCGTGGTCAAGGATGTCGAGAAATTCGTCTACGCCAAAGGCAAAGGCGGCGATCCGAAACTGGTCGGCACGGTGCTCTGGAACCGCGGCCTCGCAGCCGCGATGTATACGGTCGAAGCCGTGCGAACCGCACAAGGCAAATTCGGCAAGAAACCGATGACCGGCGAACAGACGCGCTGGGGAATCGAAAATCTGAATGTCGACCAGAAGCGGCTTGATCAGCTCGGCTTCGGCAGCATGGTGCCCCCGCTGAAATTGTCGTGCTCGGACCACGGTGGCAGCGGACTGGTGCGCTTTCAGAAATGGGAAAGCGGAAAGTGGCAACCGGCTTCCGAATGGATGAGCGGCGACAAGGCCATGGTGCGCAAGATGGTGGAAGAGTCCGCAGCCAAGTACGCCACCGAGAAAGGCATCACTGCGGGATGCATGAAGGGTTGAGAACCAGGAACGAGGGCCGAAGGCTGAGAAAAAGGCCCGACGCCCTTCCACTCAGCCCTCGGCCCTTATGAGCGGAGCTCGGTATCGAGCGAAGTCGGGCGCGCCTCGTACCTTGCGTCATTCTCACTGACCCCGTCCACTGGCGGCCAATACGCGATGACTGAAACCTCAGACGTACTCCTCGCCATCAACAACGTCGAGGTCATCTACGACCACGTGATCCTGGTGTTGAAGGGCGTGTCGCTCGAGGTCAGGGACGGCACGATCGTGGCGTTGCTGGGTGCGAACGGCGCTGGCAAAACCACCACACTGAAGGCGGTGTCGAACCTGCTTTCTTCCGAGCGCGGCGAAGTGACCAAGGGTTCGATCGAATTCCGCGGGCAGCGCATCGACAGGCTCACGCCCTGGGAACTGGTGAAACGCGGCGTAGTGCAAGTCATGGAAGGCCGGCACTGCTTCCAGCACCTGACCGTGGAAGAAAATCTGCTGACGGGCGCCTTTACTCGCAGCGGCCATCGCGCCGCAATCCGCCACGACCTGGAAATGGTATATCAGTATTTTCCGCGGCTGAAGGAGCGTCGCAAGAGCCAGGCCGGCTACACTTCGGGCGGCGAACAGCAGATGACCGCGCTGGGTCGCGCGCTGATGGCCAAACCAAGCATGATCCTGCTCGACGAACCCTCGATGGGGCTCGCGCCGCAGATCGTCGATGAAATCTTCGAGATCGTGCGCGATCTGAATGAAAAGGAAAAAGTCAGCTTCCTGCTGGCCGAACAGAATACCAACGTCGCCCTGCGCCACGCCGACTATGGTTACATCCTGGAAAACGGCCGGGTGGTGATGAATGGCCCGGCCGCCGATCTTGCCAGCAACGAAGACGTGAAGGAGTTCTACCTCGGCCTGTCGACAGCGGGACGCAAGAGCTTCCGCGACGCCAAGCACTACCGCCGCCGCAAGCGCTGGCTTGCTTAGCACAACGAAAAACTCACCACAGAGGCACAGAGAGCGCAGAGAAAAACTCTTGATGCTAGGAAATTGTCGGGCCATGCGATAACGGGAATCTGGACAGATCGCACGCAGCTTCGACATGGAAGCGGATTTTGTGATGTTCTCTGTGTCCTCTGCGCCTCTGTGGTGAAAATTGATTTATGAAGACAGCAAACGAGTATTACGACGACCTCGAAACGCGGGATCCGGAGCAACGCGAGCGCGCGCTGCTCAGTGCGCTGCCCGGACAAATCCGGCACGCAAAAGCCAATACGGTTTTTTTTGCGCGGCTGCTGCGGGACGTCGATGCGGACGCGATCCGTGATCGCAAGGCGCTGGCGGGACTGCCGGTTACGCGCAAGTCCGATTTGATTGCGTTGCAAAAGGAATCGCCTGCGTTCGCCGGCATGACGGCCATCGCAACGGGCAATCTCGGCAGGGTATTTTCGTCACCCGGTCCGATCTATGACCCGCAGGGTGCGCGCGGAGATTTCTGGCGCTTCGGCCGCGCGTTGTTCGCCGCCGGTTTCCGGCGCGGCGACCTCGTGCACAACACGTTCTCGTATCACTTCACGCCGGCCGGTTTCATGATGGACCTCGCTGCGCAGGCTGTCGGCTGCGCAGTATTCCCCGCCGGCGTCGGACAAACCGAATTGCAGGTGGCGGCCATCGCGGACCTGAAGCCGAACGGTTATGCGGGCACACCGTCTTTCCTGAAGATCATTCTCGAAAAAGCGGACGAACTGAAAGCGGATGTCACCAGCCTGAAAAAAGCGAGCGTATCGGGCGAAGCCTTGCTGCCGCAGGTGCGGGAGTTTCTCAAGGCTCGCGGCATCGAGGTGCGGCAAAGCTATGGCACGGCGGATCTGGGATTGATCGCCTTTGAGACCGAACCCATGGGGGGACTCGTGGTGGATGAAGGCGTCATCGTCGAAATCCTGCGGCCGGGCACCGGCGATCCGGTTGCCGAAGGAGAAGTCGGCGAGGTCGTCGTCACCACGCTATGCAACGAATATCCGTTGATTCGTTTCGCCACAGGCGATATGTCGGCAATCGCAGCGGGTGTGAGCGCCTGCGGCCGTACCAACATGCGCATCAAGGGCTGGATGGGCCGCGCCGACCAGACCACGAAGGTCAAAGGCATGTTCGTGCATCCGTCGCAGATCGACCAGGTGGTCAAACGCCATCCCGAAATCCTGAAGGCGCGCCTGACCGTGGAACACGACGCCGAGCGCAACGATCGCATGCGCCTGCGCTGCGAAGTGCGCAGCCGCAACGATGCGCTGTCGCAGGCTATTGCCGACAGCGTGCGCGACGTGTGCAAACTGCGCGGCGAAGTCGAATTCGCCGATCTCGGCTCCTTGCCCAACGACGGCAAGGTCATCGAAGACCTAAGGAAATACGACTAGGGCAAATTCTCACCGCAGAGGCGCGGAGGCGCAGAGGAAACGCGGAGAAATAGTAATTACATACAATAGCGGTACTCTTGGTGTGTCAACGCCACCGATATATTTGGCGATTTCGCACTTCTCTGCGTGCCTTTCTCCGCGCCTCTGCGCCTCTGCGGTGAGGTTTTGACTTTTCCGGAGTCCGAATGTCCAGCCACCCGATCAGCAAGTATCCCGTACCGAAACTCGAAGACCTGCCCGCCGACATCCGCGACAAGATGCTGGAAGTGCAGAAGAAGGCCGGGTTCATTCCGAATGTATTCGTCACGCTGGCGCACCGGCCGGACGAGTTCCGCGCGTTCTTCGCCTATCACGACGCGCTGATGTTGAAGCAATCCGGCTTGTCGAAGGCCGAGAAGGAAATGATCGTGGTCGCCACCAGCGGGCTCAGCCAGTGCCCGTACTGCGTGATCGCGCACGGCGCCATCCTGCGCATCCACGCGAAGAACCCGCAGATCGCCGACCAGGTGGCGATCCATCATCGCAAGGCCGACCTTCCTGCAAGACAGAAGGCCATGCTGGATTTCGCCTGCAAGCTCTCGCGCACGCCCGAGGCCATGAGCGATGCGGATCATGAAATCCTGCGCGGACACGGTTTCAGCGCGGAGGACATCTGGGACATCGGTGGCATTACGGCGTTTTTTGCGCTGTCCAATCGCATGGCGCACCTGATCGACATGCGCCCGAACGACGAGTTTTACTTGATGGGAAGGCTGCCTCCCCCGCCCAAATGACGCACTGCAGCGCCGCGGACCGGCACGGCCGTGACGTGCCTTCGGTGATATAATTTTTGCCAGCGGGAACAGCGTCACAAACGCTACGGTCCCTTGAAAGACTTCAGCAGCAACCTTACCAAGGTAGAACCATGGCGGCACTTCCTGACGACGATCCGCAAGAGACAAACGAGTGGCTGGATGCGCTGGATGGAGTCCTGCAGCATGAAGGTCCTGAACGCGCGCACTACATCCTCGAGCAACTGATCGAGAAGGCCAGGCGCTCGGGTGCTTATCTCCCGTACAGCGCCAATACCGCTTACATCAACACCATTCCGCCGGGCCAGGAAGAACGCTCGCCGGGCGATCACGAACTGGAACACCGCATCCGCTCCTACGTGCGCTGGAACGCCGCGGCCATGGTGTTGCGCGCCAACAAGCAATCCTCGGAACTCGGCGGCCACATCGCCAGCTTTGCGTCGGCGGCAACGCTGTACGACGTGGGCTTCAATCATTTCTGGCATGCGCCGTCGGAAAATCACGGCGGCGACCTGATTTTCGTGCAAGGCCATTCGGCACCCGGCGTCTATGCCCGCGCCTTCATGCTTGGCCGGCTGTCGAAGGAGCAGATGGACAGCTTCCGCCAGGAAGTCGATGGCAAAGGCCTGTCTTCCTACCCGCACCCTTGGCTGATGCCGGATTTCTGGCAGTTCCCCACGGTGTCGATGGGGCTGGGTCCGATCATGGCGATCTACCAGGCCCGCTTCATGAAATACCTGCAGGACCGCGGTCTCGCCAACACCGAGGGGCGCAAAGTCTGGTGTTTCCTCGGCGACGGCGAGATCGACGAACCCGAATCGATGGGCGCGATCGGCGTGGCGGCGCGCGAGAAACTCGACAACCTCATTTTCGTCGTGAACTGCAACCTGCAACGCCTCGACGGCCCGGTGCGCGGCAACGGCAAGATCATCCAGGAGCTCGAAGCGGATTTCCGCGGCGCCGGCTGGAACGTGATCAAGGTGATCTGGGGTGCGTACTGGGATTCGCTGCTGGCCAGAGACAAGAACGGCACGCTGGTCAAGCGCATGGAAGAAGCGGTCGACGGCGAGTACCAGACTTTCAAGTCCAAGGACGGCGCCTATGTACGCAAGCATTTTTTCGGCAAGTATCCGGAGTTGCTGGAAATGGTGGCCAACATGTCGGACGACGACATCTGGCGGCTCAATCGCGGTGGCCACGATCCGCACAAGATGTACGCCGCCTACGCCGCGGCGGTGAAAACCGAAGGGCAGCCCACCGTGATCCTGGCCAAGACCATCAAGGGTTACGGCATGGGCGAAGCCGGCGAGGCGCAGAACATCACCCACCAGCAGAAGAAAATGGGTACGACTTCGCTGAGGGCGTTCCGCGACCGCTTCGGCCTGCCGGTACCAGACGACAAACTCGATGAAATGCCCTACCTCACGTTCGAGCAGGGCTCGCCGGAACTCGAGTACATGCGCAAGCGCCGCGAAGCGCTGGGCGGTTACCTGCCCTCACGCAGGCGCAAAGGCGACACGCTGGAAATTCCGCCCCTGTCCGCGTTCGAGCCGCTGCTGAAGAGCTCCGAGGAACGCGAATCGTCGACGACCATGGCGTTCGTGCGCATCCTCAACATCCTGGTGAAAGACAAGAACGTCGGCAAGCGCGTGGTACCGATCGTGCCGGACGAATCGCGCACTTTCGGCATGGAAGGCATGTTCAGGCAACTGGCCATCTGGTCGTCGGTCGGGCAACTCTATACCCCGCAGGATGCCGACCAGCTGAGGTTCTATAAGGAAGACAAGCACGGCCAGATTTTGCAGGAAGGCATCAACGAACCCGGCGCGATGTCGTCGTGGATCGCGGCCGCGACGTCGTACTCGAATCACGGCGTGTCGATGATACCGTTCTACATCTATTACTCCATGTTCGGTTTCCAGCGCGTCGGCGACCTCGCCTGGGCGGCTGGCGACCAGCGCGCGCGCGGCTTCATGCTGGGCGGCACCTCCGGGCGTACCACGTTGAACGGCGAGGGCCTGCAGCACGAGGACGGCCACAGCCATATCCTGTCGTCGACGATCCCAAACTGCGTTTCATATGACCCGACCTACGCTTACGAAGTCGCGGTCATCATCCAGGACGGCCTGCGCCGCATGTTCAAGGAGCAGGAGGATGTTTTCTACTACATCACGCTGCTGAACGAAAATTACGTGCAGCCGGCGATGCCCAAAGGCGTGGAGGAAGGCGTCCTCAAGGGTATGTATAAACTTTCGGAGGGCAAAGGCAAGAAAGATGCGCCGCGCGTGCAACTGCTGGGCAGCGGCGCGATATTGCGCGAAGTCATCGCGGGACAGGAATTGCTGGAAAAGGATTTTGGGGTGGCCGGCGATGTGTGGAGCTGCCCCAGCTTCAACGAACTGCGCCGCGAAGGCCTGGACGTGCAGCGCTGGAACCTGCTGCATCCGGAAGACAAGCC
>JANXPQ010000211.1 GCA_025357235.1 Betaproteobacteria bacterium | reverse complement strand
GGGGAGGGAATTTTTGGAGTGGAAGCGGCGGAGGACATGCGTCGTTGGTTTAGAATGACGGTGCTTCAGTTGGCAGCGTTGCCCCGGCGGGAGCGGCGTCAACCCTTTCGGGGCCGGTGCGTCACTTGGGCCGCCGGGCGGCTTGTGCAGATACAGTGGATGTCCGGTGAATCTTATTTGCGTCCGCGTATCTTAACTGAACAGCGTTTCCTTCCACCGCCCCGATAGCGTGCCGTCGACCAAGTGTTTTTCAAATACTGCTTCGCCTTCCTCAAGCACGGTTCGCTCTGGACCTATCGCGTCGCGACCGTTGCCGTCCTGATCGCCGGTCTGGGCTTCTTCGCGCTGGTGATCGGGCTGCGCTACCTGGTGCTGCCGCACATCAACGATTACCGCGAGCCCATCGCGCAGACGATTACGCGCGCCGTGGGGCAGCGCGTGACGATCGGTTCGATCGCCGGAAGCTGGCAGGGCTACCGGCCGGAATTGAACCTCATCGACGTAAAAGTGCTGGCTGCAGACGGCCAGCCGGCCCTGGCACTGGACCGGGTCGAAACCGTGTTGTCGTGGCTGTCGCTGCTGTCGGCCGAGTGGCGCTTCGATTCACTGGCGGTCTACGGACCCGCGCTCGAAGTCAAGCGCGACGCTGCCGGCGTGCTCTGGGTCGCCGATATCGCCCTGCAGCCGCAAGACGGCGCCGGCGGAGGGTTCGGTGACTGGCTGCTGGAACAGCGCCAGGTCCTCGTGCGCGATGCCACCATCACCTGGCTGGACGAGATGCGCAGCGCGCCCAAACTGCAACTCGACAAAGTCAATTTCCGGCTCGACCGCGTTGGCGCGCTCCATCGATTCGGCCTGACGGCCGTGCCGCCTGCGCAGATTGCCTCCCAGCTCGTCGCGCGCGGCGAATTCCTGGGACACAATGTCCGCGAACTGCAGTCGTGGAACGGGAAACTCTATGCCGAAATCGGATACGCCGACCTGGCGCTCGCGCAGGTATGGATACCTGCACCGCTGGTATTGTCGAGCGGCCTCGGATCGTTGCGCCTGTGGCTTGAGTTGAACGGCACGCATGTGGGTGCGGCCACCGCCGACCTCGGGCTGGTCAATGTCCAGACACGGCTGGCTTCTGACCTTCCCGACCTTGCCTTGTCCGAAGTGCATGGCAGGCTGAGCTGGAAACAGCGCGGAGAGCGCACCGAAATTTCGGCAACTTCGTTCGGCTTCACCGCCGCCGGCGGCCTGAAACTCGAGCCCACGCAATTCAGCTTCGTGAAGTCCGTCACGGCGGGCGGCTTGCGCCATACCGAGTTGCACCTGTCGGATCTCGATCTGGCGCCCCTGGCCCAACTTGCGGAATTCCTGCCGCTCGATGCGGCGCTGCGCGGCCGTCTAGCGCGGACGGAACCAACCGGGAAGTTGGAAGACGCCTTCTTTTCCTGGGACGGCGACTGGGGGACGGAGCAGCCCTATGCGGCGAAGGCGCGATTTACCGGGATGTCGGCACGCCCGGACGGCGCATTTCCGGGATTTCACGGTATCAGCGGCCAGTTCGACGCGAGTGAACGGGGCGGAACGGCCGCGCTTACGACCAGCAGCGGCGGCTTCGAATTGCCGAAAGTATTTGCCGAGCCGGTGCCGCTGGATTTTCTCACGGTCAATGCAGGATGGACTTTCCGTGAAGGCGCGGTCGACGTGACCGTAAAGAATGCCAGCTTTACCAACGAGCACCTTGCCGCCAGCGTGTCCGGCTCCTATCGCGGAGCGGCAGAAGGACGCGGCAGCGTGGATCTGCGCGGCACGCTGGTGCGTGCCGATGCGCACCAGATCTGGCGTTACATGCCCATATCGGCGCCCGTCACGCAGGCCTGGCTCAAGCGCGCGCTGCTGGCCGGGGAATCGAAGGACGCGCGCTTCAGGATCAAAGGTCCGCTGAAGGACTTCCCGTTTGCCGGCGACAATAACGGCGTGTTCGAAGTAATCACGAAGCTGAGCGGGGTGAGCCTCGACTATGCAAACGGCTGGCCGCTGCTGACCGGCGTCAACGGCGAAGCCATTTTCAGGGGTGACCACATGGACGTACGCAGCGAGTCGGGCTCCATTCTCGGCCTGCGGGTGTCCGGCGTACAGGCATCGATTGCCGAACTCGGCAAGCATGAAGAACATCTGCGGGTCAAAGGCGTCGTGCAGGGGCCGACAGCGGACTTCCTGCGTTATACGGAAGTCACGCCGGTGGCAAGCCGCATCAAAAGTTTCACGGACGAATTGAAAGCCGCCGGCGACGCCCGGCTCGATGTGGATCTCGATCTGCCCTTGCACCAGATCAATGACTCCGTGATCAAGGGCGAACTGACGGTACAGAACAACCACGTTACGCTCGACCCGCGCCTGCCGCCTTTCGAACATTTCGGCGCACGCATCGCGTTTACCGAGCATAGCTTCAATGTCAGGGACGGACACGCGCTGATGTTCGGCGAGCCGTTGTCTTTCGAAGTGTCCGATCAGGCTGACGGCGGCATTACGGCGAGTGTTGCCGGCACGCTGGACGTCGCTCAGGCGCGTGCGGTGTGGAAGCATCCGGTGCTTGCTCTTCTGGACGGCCAGACGACCTGGAACGGCACGCTGGGCGTACGCAACAAGATTTCGACCATGCGCTTCGACTCGAACCTGGTTGGCCTGGCGTCGACATTGCCGGCGCCGTTCGCCAAGGCGGCCAATGCCAGCCTGCCTTTGCGCGTGGAGTTGCGCGAACGACCAGGGCGCCAGGGCGTGCTCGCCGTCAACCTCGACAAAGTCGCCTCCGCGCAATTGCTGCTCGACGGCAGTGCCCCGAGCGGAGTGGGCCGCGGCACGGTCAGTCTGGGCGGTGCGGCGACACTGCCGACTGCGGACGGTCTGTGGATACGTGGCAACCTCGATCTGGTGGACGCGGATGCGTGGCAAAGCGTTTTCGCCGGGGGTGCGGGCGGCTCGGGCGATTCGGCAATGGAGCTTGCCGGGGTGGATCTGCAAATCGGCGTTCTCGATGTCAATCGCCGGCGCTTTCACGATCTCAAGGTGCAAGCCACGCAGCAGGATGATGGATGGGCAGTCACGCTCGCCGGCGCCGAAGTGGCCGGCCAGTTGTCGTGGACATCCGAAGGCGATGGCAAGCTGGCGGCGCGCCTGTCGAAATTCGCGCTGCCACCCGCTACCAGTGAGATCCAGCCGGCCAAGCCCGGGACGGTCGAGCGGCGCCTGCCGTCCGTCGACCTGATTGCCGACAGCTTTACCTACGAAGGCAAGGATCTGGGGCGATTGACGGTATTGGCGCAACCGGAACTCGCCGGCTGGCAACTGCGGAATCTCGAAATCGTCAATCCGGAAAGCAGATTCGCCATGAGCGGCCACTGGGCGCTTTGGGAGATGTCGCGCACGGATGTAACGGTCAAGCTCGAGGTTTCCGATGTGGGCAAGTTCTTTGCGCGACTGGGCTGGCCGGACAGCGTGAAGGGCGGAAAGGCGACGCTTGAAGGCCCGATCGCCTGGAGCGGAAATCCTACGCGGCTCGACATCCCATCCCTGTCGGGCCGGTTGAGGTTGGATGCGAAAGACGGCAGCTTCCGGCAAATCGAACCCGGCGTGGCCAAGTTGCTCGGCATCCTGAGCCTGCAGACGTTGCCCAGGCGGATAACGCTGGATTTCCGCGATGTGTTCAGCAAGGGTTTCAGCTTCGACCGCATCTCCGCAGACATGAATATCACTGCCGGCATCGCCGATACGAAGAATTTCCTGATGACAGGTTCAGCCGCGCATGTGGCGATGCATGGCCAGGTCGATCTCGCGCGGGAAACGCAGGATCTCATCGTGCGGGTCACCCCGTCTTTGTCGGAGGGCATCGCGATCGCCGGCGCCATTGTCAATCCGGCCATCGGCGTTGCAGCGCTGATCGCGCAAAAGGCGCTCAAGGACCCGTTCAGCCAGATCGCGTCCTTCGATTATTCGCTCACCGGCACCTGGGCCGATCCCGTTATCGTCCGGGTATCGAAGGGGCAGTCCAGAGAGAAGGAAAAAGGACGTTAGAGCATTCCGCGCGAGCGAGGTTACAATCCGACCTCGCTTCGACAGGAACTGAACTTCCGGAACCGGCATGGCTTCCAACACCAAATCAGGATTCGGCCGCGCAAAGCTGCGCGGCGCCCGCGAACACGCGGCCCCGGTTACGACCCGCGTGAAGGGCCAGGCGAAAACCCAGGCGTTTCGCGTCGCCGGGGTGCAGATGGCTTCGGGTCCGAGCGTTGCGGCCAACCTGAACGAAGCCGGCCGCCTCATCGAGATCGCGGCAATGCAGGGCGCGCGCCTGGTCGCCCTGCCGGAGTACTTCGCGATCATGGGCATGCGGCCCACCGACAAGGTGAAAGTCCGTGAAAAGGACGGCGACGGCCCGATCCAGCGTTTCCTGTCCGATACGGCGAAGAAGCACAAAATCTGGCTCGTCGGTTGCTCCGTGCCGATGGCGGCGCCATCGGAAGGCAAGATCTACAATTCCTGCCAGCTCTACGATGACGGCGGCAAGATGGTCGCGCGCTACGACAAGATTCACCTGTTCAACCTCGATCTCGGTACGGAAAGGTTTGCGGAGGAGGGAACGCTCGAGGCCGGCAAGCAGGTCAAGGTGGTGGATTCTCCGTTCGGGCGGATCGGATTATCGGTTTGCTACGACCTGCGGTTTCCGGAGCTGTACCGGGCGATGAAGGACGTGGACATCATCGTCGTGCCGTCCGCATTCACCGAAACCACCGGCCGCGCGCATTGGGAATCGCTGGTGCGCGCGCGCGCAATCGAGAACCTGGCTTACGTGCTGGCACCGGCGCAGGGTGGTTATCACCTGAGCGGGCGCGAAACCCATGGGGACTCCATGGTGGTGGATCCCTGGGGTACGGTGCTCGATCGCCTGCCGCGCGGTTCGGGTGTGGTGGTCGCCTCGATCAATCCAGCCTACCAGGCCAGCCTGCGCAAGAGCCTGCCCGCACTGACGCACCGGGTGATCCATAGAATATGAAATGCCGTAACTATCGTGACTACGTGACGGTCGTGACTGGTAAAAGCGGGAATTAGTCCCAAGATACGATAGTCACGTAGTCACCATAGTCACGGAAAAAGAAACGAGGAGTGAACTTGCCCAACGATCCGACAAACAACCACGAGCTGCTGTTCGCGACTGCGGACCGCACCTTGCTCGCGCCTTATGGTCTCGACGCCGGCGGGATCGACCGCGTATTCGGCCAGATCATGACCCATAGCGTCGACTACGCCGACCTGTATTTCCAGTACTCGCGTTCGGAAGGCTGGAGTCTGGAAGAGGGCATGGTGAAGTCAGGCAGCTTCAACATCGACCAGGGTGTGGGCGTGCGTGCGGTCAGCGGCGAAAAAACGGCATTCGCCTATTCCGACGATATCAGCCTGCCGGCGCTGGAGTCCGCGGCGCAGGCCACGCGCGCGATCGCGCGCCGCGGAGAGCAGGGCGCCACGCAGGTTGTGAGCCGGACTCGCGGCCGCGAACTGTATCTGCCGCAGGATCCATTGGCGAGCCTGGCCGATGGCGACAAGGTGAAGCTGCTCGAAAAACTCGAACGTTACGCGCGCGATATCGATCCGCGCATTTCCCAGGTCATGGCATCGCTCGCGGGAGAATACGAAGTCGTGCTGATCGCGCGTTCCGACGGCATGATGGCCGCGGACGTGCGCCCGCTGGTCAGGCTGTCGCTGCAGGTCATCGTCGAGCAGGACGGCCGCCGTGAACAGGGCAGCGCCGGTGGCGGCGGACGTTTCGACTATGCTTATTTCACTGATGACGTACTGCGGGATTACGCGGCCAAAGCTGTGCATCAGGCCGTGACCAATCTGTTGGCGCGGCCGGCGCCGGCCGGCACGATGACCGTGGTGCTGGGGCCGGGATGGCCCGGCATCCTGCTGCACGAAGCCATCGGCCACGGACTCGAAGGCGATTTCAACCGCAAGGGCAGCTCCGCTTTTTCCGGCCGCATCGGCCAGCGCGTCGCGGCACCGGGCGTGACGGTGGTCGACGACGGCACCATTTCCAAACGCCGCGGGTCGCTGAACGTGGATGACGAAGGCAATCCGACGCAGCGCAACGTGCTGATCGAGGACGGCATCCTGCGCGGTTACATCCAGGACACTTTGAATGCGCGCCTGATGGGCATGACGCCCACCGGCAACGGCCGGCGCGAGTCCTACGCGCACGTGCCGATGCCGCGCATGACCAACACTTACATGCTCAATGGCGACAAGGATCCGGCCGAGATCATCGGCTCGGTCAAAAATGGCCTGTATGCGGCGAATTTCGGCGGCGGCCAGGTCGATATCGTCAGCGGCAAGTTCGTGTTCTCGGCGGCCGAGGCCTACATGATTGAAAACGGCAAGATCACCTATCCGGTCAAGGGGGCGACGCTCATCGGCAACGGGCCGGATGCGCTGACGCATGTCTCCATGATCGGCAACGACATGAGCCTGGACTCGGG
>JANXPQ010000203.1 GCA_025357235.1 Betaproteobacteria bacterium | reverse complement strand
TCGCGACCCTCGACCCGGAACTCCTGCCTCGCCACTTTCTGGCACGGCTCGATCAGGCGCTCATGCACGCTGAAGCAGGTGGGTCCCTGGGTACCGGTGATTCCGGTGCAAGTGGGTCCCTACGAGACCGGTGGTGACACGGCAAGACAAGTGCCGAGAACTGTCAGATGCTCTGCGTACCCGACAACCGTTCGCGGCGACGATAGGGAGAGCTGTTTGGGCCGAGCGAAGTCATAGAAGTGCAGAACGCCACGCTCTTGGCCGCGTGAGCAGGACCCCGCTCACATGCGCCTGCGTTGCCGCGATTGAGGGGCATGGGGATAGCATCCCCACCCATGGACGCTCTGAACGCGAGCGGGGACAGGCTTTGAGAAACCTTCACCCCAAGTAAGGAAACGTTTTGAGAAACCCAGCCTTCAGAGGCCCATGGGTTGTGGGAACCAACATCGATCCCCCGACTCTGAACCCCGCCACGCGACGCTGCCGATCACGGGACTTCGTTCCTGGTCTTCCAGACTCGCAACGCAACTCTCCCGGGGGGAGCGAGCGTCACGTGCCTGCCTCTTCCCTTTCTGACTGAATGAGCCCATCCTGCCCGGACGACCGTCGGGGCAGACTTAGCGGGTCCCCAGACGGGATTTGAGCCGCCAGGCCACCAGCGCCGGTAGAGCTTTTCGGCAGCCAGAATCCAAGCGCGATGTGTCCGGAATCCTTTCGGAGCGGCCGCGAGCGCGGTAAGTAGAGCGAACTGATTCGAGGTTACACGCACGCGATCACTTTGCTCTCCGCTGCCAGTGGACCTCCGAAAACGATTGGGCCGCGCCAAGACGAGGCAGTCACAGCAACTCCTGCAGCTGGCGGCGCAGATTGTCGAGACTCCAGCCTTGGGCCCCGAGTTCGGCCACCGTCCGCGGTGACATTTTCAAGCCGAGACCGAGCGCGATGAACGTGGCCGCTCGCGCACCAGTTATCCAGGCAGATTTTGAGCCATGAAAGTACACTCCGGTCTGCGCGAAGAGCCCCCCATCGAGAAACGGCGCGTCGAGTGTGTACATCTCCCCGCCGCCGATGCCGCCACTGCCAGAACGAGTTACCTTGATTCCCGATTTCTCGAGGAACTCGAGGACGGCTCGCGTCGTTTCGGCGGACTCAGGCGGGCCCGCAACGCCACTTCCGCGAATTCGCCAAGCCGGTGTTCCGCTCTTCGCCTCGAAGCGACCCGTTGCGGGAAAGAGCGACGCGAACGTGGTGAGTTGAAGGGGGCGTGGCTGTTTCTTTCGAGCGTGTTGTTGCGCTCGAGCTGCCTTGTCGATCCTGGCGAGAAAAGGTTCCGACCAGTCTTCGGCGAGGCCGAAGCGCACGCGGGCGCGCTGAACCGCCTCTCGTGACAGGTCGGATTCTGAGATCAGCGACGTCCACTCGTGACAAAACAGATGCTCGATGCCTCGTGCGACGTAATCGTCGAAGCCTTGTAGGCCAACATCGCCGCAAGTATTCCCGTAGATCTCCCACATAAGCATCGGTTCCTCGCCAGCCGACGTCCAGCAGGGCCGGTGCTGGAATTTCGACGTAAGCGGAACTTCGTCTGGGACGCGGAACCTGAGTGGCCTCTCGGGCTCATCGGTGAAAAAATCGGTCCGCGCCCATCCTTTCAAGTTGCGGCCGAGCGAAGGCATCTTGAAGGCTCCGCCGACGTCCGGCGCGCCCGAAAGCGACCAACGAATCGAGGCGCCGTTCATCTGCCGGTAGGCCGATGCAAGGTCTCCAGGGACACCGGCGTCGCGCAGCATGTGAGTAGGAGCGGGCGCCCCAAAATGTGCGGCAACTTCAACCCCAGGTTGGCGTCTCAACCAGCGCGCGAAGGCCCGGAGTCTTGCTGGTGATCTAGACAGCACCTTGGCAGCCTACCCCCGGTGTCCCTTGCTGGCTATTGAATGTTGCACCCACTTCGGGTACTCTCTTGTGCAACACAGCGCCCGCTTTCGACCACCTTGGCGGAGGCGCTTAACAAGTATCCGTCTAAGCCGTGGAGGAGCATTGGAACATCCTGTCTTGAGCTCGCTGCGACACCCGTTAGATCCATTACCCGATTTGTCAGCTATGTCTCGTAAGGACCTAACCACATTCTTCAACTGGCTTTTAGCGCTCTTTCGCACGGGCAATCATCGGACGGACGATCTTGGGCTGGGCATCACCGGGGCGCGAAAGCGGCTCGTCGCAATGCTCGCGCGCGGCCAACACCGCACGTCGGGGATGGCGCGTGCTAGTCTTGTTGCCTCGGGCGCGCAAGCCTTCCTACTGCAGAACCCTGTCCTGTTCGACGTGATTGCCATGGCCTCGATGCTCGAGCGCAATGACGAGCTTTGCGTCGCGTATCCATTGGTCGCGGCCGATGCCCGTGAATACCTTCGCGGGGCGGTGAAAGGAGCGTTGATCTTCTGGAACGCATGGGATGACGAAAGCCGCGCCGTCTTCGTTAATGCTTTCGGGAGAAGCCTGGCTTCATGAAACGGCTATTCGACGCTTATCGCATCCACCCGCGCTTAGACGGTATTCATTACGAATTGTGCGGTCGAATGGTGATTGCGGGAGGTCGGCTCAGCATCTTGTTCGACCAATACAGCCATCTGCATCCATTTCAGGAAGGCCAGGTAACGCAACAAACCGAAGAGACATTGAGGCGATTCAACAACGGTTACTACCAGTTGGGGGAGGTGGAGCGGTTCGTCTCGCCCGAAAAGCTCGACGCCTATCGCAAGACTTCCTACGAGGCAGGGGTGCGGATCCGCATCGGCGAGCCTGCGGCCTTGATGGGAGTTGCGTGGGCCTTCGTGACTGCATGGAACCCGGGATCGCACACTCCGTTGCCGGACGACATCAACGCGGCACGTGCGCAGCGCCTGGAAGCTGACGTGCGGCACCGATGGGACTTCCGACGAGGCCGCGGTGTCCCCGACGAGCTGGGACGGACCCCGGAAGATAGCCTTCTCGTCCTCGGCATCTCACAGCAGGAGGCCCTAGGTCTTGGCCGGCGCTTCGGACAGAACGCCATCGTGTGCGGTGCGCCCGACGGACTCGCAGAGTTGGTCGAGTGCTTCCCTGAGGGCCGAACCGCGGGGCTGTGTTAACCACTCTCGGCCGTTCTCTCCCCAAATGCGTTCTAAAGACGTTGGCTCTGGCCCACCAAAGCCAACGCCCCCGTTGGCTTCGGGGTCCGAGTCTGGGTGCGAACGGACTGAGAATGAGACGGCGCGGGAACGAAAGCCCGCAACTGCGCGGAATCGAGGCTGGAAACAGCGAGGCCTCGCGGTGAACTGCCAGCGAGGCCTGCGTTAAGCGAAGTGGCGCGGAGTTCTCGCGCGCCAGAAGAGTGGCTCCTCGACCTGGGTTCGAACCAGGGACCCACGGATTAACAGAGCGCGCTCTCCTCTGGTAGCTTCTGCGCCCTCCTCGGTGAGCAAGAGCGAGGAGGAGCGCCGAAGGGTGCCGTAGTCGCACGGTAGTCGCACGGCCGTCCCCAGTCCCTTGGCCTCGGACGTAAGGTCACACCTTCACGGACCTCAGGCTCTCATTGCGGCGTGGAAGATATGGTGAATACACCATCCAAAATCAGTCGCCCGATCGTGCAAAAACTTCAGCTTCCGCGCTTCGGATCGACAAGCACCACTACCTGCGCCGAGGGACCCGCGCCCGGCGCACCGCTGCCGGGGGGTACTATGACCCGCCGGGGCCGGAGGGGGCAGGAAGTTGCTCTGCGAGGCTCTGACGCGGTGTAGTCCCCCAATGGCCCTGCCTGATATGCCCCCGGGCGACGAGGAGAGCGCGGCCATCTTCCTGCCGGAGTACCGGAACTACCTCGTGTACTGCGACGACTCGGGCCTGCACGGCAGCACGCACTACGCCTTCGGTTCGTTCTGGATTCCGGCGGAACGGCGCGGCGACTTCCCCGCCCTGATCAATGCGCTTCGCCGGAAGCACGGCATGTGGAACGAGATCAAGTGGACCAAGATCGCCCCGTTCACGGAGAGGTTCTACATCGACCTCGTGAACCTATTCTTCGAGAGGAAGTGGATGATGTTCCACTGCCTCATCGTCGCGAAGGCATACGTGGACAAGGCTGCCCATGGCGGCGACTACGATCTCGCCCGGCGCAAGCACTTCGCGCTGTTGCCGAAGACGAAGATCCGGGCGCTCTGCGCGGGCGGGGCCAAAAAGCTGTACCACCTGCGAGTGGATGCCTTGCCGTCCCGCTATAAGAAGGCCGACGAGGCGGCCGAGAAGATCATCAACGCATCCTTGCGTGCGGAGATCGACCAGCCCCGCGCAGTGCGCACTCTCTTCACGCGCGACTCGAAGACCACCACGGGCATTCAGATGGCCGACCTGCTCCTGGGCGCAGTCATGGACGACTGGGGTGGAAGCTCAACGGCCGCGCCGAAGCAACGGGTGAAGAAAGCCATCGCGGAACATTTGGGCTGGGCCGACTTGAGAGCAGACACCGTCCCGGGCGAATGGAAGTTCAACATTTGGACCTTCTGGGACCCGACCCGGGGCGAGAAGCGCTCGGTGAAGACGCGGCCGGTGCGGCTGCGCGTTCCCATGCGCTTGGTAGCGGCACGCCCAGCAAGTGGCCGGAGCCGTCAGTAGCTCGGGCGTGGCAGTCGCATGCCGGTCATGTTCTCCAGGTATTCCACCGCTTCCACCGAGTGGAAGTTCCGAGACGAGGCCCGATACTTGCTCTCGCCCAGGTACCGTTTTAGTGCCGGAAGCAGTAGCGGAGTCGCGGCAGCGAGGGTCGCAAGCGGGACGTCGATCCAGAGTGCGTCGGCGGCGTAGAACCGGCGGGCGCTCTTGTACCCGTCCTCGATGGCACAGCCCAGCCGCTTGAGGGTAATTTGAGCGTGGTCATCGAGGCCCGCTGCGTGCAGCGCGATCATCCCGGGAAGGGCTACGGCCGCCTGCACGCTCCCGACGTTGAGCCGGAGAAGTCCGTGCCGGCCGGGCAGGGTCAGGGCCCAATGGTCCCGCCTATCCGGGGCATCCAGAGCACTGAGAGAGTCTGCGAAGAACCGGGCAACTTGAAGCCTGACCGCCGGGTCGGGGGATATCGCTGCGAATACTGCCGCAGGATCACGTTCCTCCCTGCGCGGCGGGCCGTTTCGAGTAGGCTACCACCCGGATGGCAGCCGCGAGTGGACAGAACGATTCCTATCGGACCC
>JANXPQ010000188.1 GCA_025357235.1 Betaproteobacteria bacterium | reverse complement strand
CCGGGCCTTCGCCGGCGATGGTCAGCAGCAGGTCGGGAACATCGGCAAGCGCCTGCTCCAGCGCGCGCAAGAGAAAGTCTATGTTCTTTTCAAAGGCCACCCGGCCGACGAACAGCAGCATCGGCCGGCTCTTTTCGATGCCGTGACGCATGCGGAATTCGTCTCCGTTGCCCGCGGAGAATTCCGCCATCGGGATGCCCGTCGGGATCACGTGCATCGGTGCCTGCACGCCGTACCCGGCGAGCTTGTCGCGCATCGCCGAGGAAGGCACGATCAATGCGTTCATGCGGTTGCATTGCGTGCGGGAAAAGCGCCGCGACAAGGCGCGCAACAGGCTCTTCGGCAGGACCGGCACATAGTGGAACAGGTACTCCTCGAAAAAAGTGTGGTAGGTCTCCACCCGCGGCAGACCGAGCGTGTCGGCTATTTCGATGCCGAGATAGTGAGCCACGAAAGGCGTCTGGATATGAACCAGGTCATAGCGCCTATCACGCAAACTCGGAATCAATGCGCGCACCTGGCGCGGTTTCATCATGCGGTCTTCGGGATCGAACGGAACAAAACGGGAGGCCACTCGCGAAGTGTGGCTGTCCTCGGCATATCGCACCGGATAGGCCGGCGCGATCAGGTCGACTTCATGGCCGAGTGCGGCGAGTTCACGCCGGAAAGTCTGGATCGATGTCGATACGCCATTGACCCTCGGAAAATACACGTCCGAGATCATCAGGACATTCATCGCTTCCCCTGGCTGGTTGCAATGTTGCAAGCCTATGGGGGAAATATGACAGGCGTAAGACGTTCGCGAAGCCCCGCCACCACCCGGACGAAGAAACTAGAACAGCAACTGGCCCAGCCACCAGAATACGGCAGCGATTAAAGCGGAACTGGGAATGGTGAGTACCCAGGCCCAGACGATGCGGCCGGCCACCCCCCAGCGCACCGCGGAGAGATTCTGCGCTGAACCGACGCCGACAATGGAGCCGGTGATGGTATGCGTAGTCGAGACCGGCACGCCCAATGCGGTTGCGAGGAACAGCGTGATCGCACCGCTGGTCTCCGCGCAGAATCCGCCCACCGGTTTGAGCCGGGTGATCCTCTGGCCCATGGTTTTGACGATGCGCCAGCCGCCGAACAGCGTACCCATCGCGATCGCCCCGTAACAGGCAAAAGGCACCCACAGCGGCAACGGATCCTTCGCCCCCGTCATCTGCGCGGCAATCAGCAGCATCCAGATCACGCCCATGGTTTTTTGCGCATCATTGCCGCCGTGACCCAGGCTGTAAAAAGCCGCCGATATGAACTGCAGTCGCCGGAACCAGCGGTCGATGCGCCGCGGCGTCTGCCGCCGGCAGATCCACGCCACCGTTATCGTCAACGAGATGGCGAGCACGAAGCCGAGCAGCGGCGAGAGCACGATGGCAGCCGCTGTCTTGAGAAAGCCGCCGGCGATCAGCGTATCGATGCCGCCTTTTGCCACCGCCGCGCCCGACAACCCCCCGATCAGCGCATGGGACGAGCTCGACGGGATGCCGTAGTACCAGGTAATGATGTTCCACGCGGTGGCGCCGACGAGCCCGCCGAATATCACGTAGTGGTCGACGATGGCCGGATCGACAATGCCTTTGCCGACCGTCGCGGCAACCGCGACGCCAAAGATCGCAAATGCCAGGAAATTGAAGAAGGCGGCCCAGACTACCGCCCACTGGGGCCGCAGCACACGTGTGGAAACGATGGTGGCGATGGAATTGGCGGCGTCATGGAAGCCGTTCATGAAATCGAAAGCCAGCGCCAGCAGCACCAGCAACACCACGACTTGGAAGCTCATGACTCGCCTTTTTGTTTTAGCAAACAGCGAAAGCGCAACGAACGGTCAGGAATTGTCGAGAATGATGCCCTCGATGATGTTGGCGACATCCTCGCACCGGTCGGTAACGCCTTCGAGCGTTTCGTAGATCGCGCGCAACTTGATCACCTGGCGCACATCAGGTTCATCGCGGAACAGCTTGGCCATGGCGGAGCGCATGACGTGGTCCGCCTCGGACTCGAGTTTGTCGATCTCCGCACAGACAGCCAGTATTTTCGCGGCATTCTCCATGTTGGATAACAGCGAGACGGCCTCCTTGACATTTTCTGCGCAACCCACGCAGATGTCGGCAAGGCGCTTGGCGTCCAGTGTCACCGAGCGGATGTCGTAGAGGTAAATCGACTGGGCCGCGTCTTCCATCATGTCGAGGATGTCATCCATGCGCGTGACGAGCTGGTGGATGTCGTCGCGATCGATCGGCGTGATGAACGCGCGGTGCAACGCTTCGACGCACCGGTGGGTGATGACGTCGGTCTCGTGCTCGATCTCGTGAATCCGACGCGCCTTCGCTTCGATGTTGGCGCCGCTCGAGACCATGTTGAGGAACTCGCGGGTTCCATCGACGGTCAGCGCGGAGTGCTGCTCGAAGAAGTCGAAGAAGCTGGTTTCCTTGGGTAGCAGGCGGCCGAACATCGGGGAGCCTCCGGGGCAGGGGGAGCGCTGGCCGTTTCACACGCCCGGGGCCCGGCGTCAAGGCCCGGGTGGGGCCATACCGCCCGGGGGACGATAACTGCCAAGTCCGAGGCGGCGGCG
>JANXPQ010000182.1 GCA_025357235.1 Betaproteobacteria bacterium | reverse complement strand
CCGGCCGATGCTCAGGTGCTGGCCCAGGAACTGCAAACCGTTATCAAGGAGGCGGTCGCGCCCGAGGCTGTGCCGGTGATCCCGGAGGCTGTGCTGGCCGAACATCTGTCCCCCGCACCGGCAGCAAGTGCCCCGCTATTCGCAATACCGATATCGCCTGGCCCCGTGGGCCAGGCAACAACCGAAGAAGAAGTCAGCTTTGCGAGCGTCGAGAGGACCGGTCCGGGCACCCTCGCGGGCACGTATCTGCGCAGTTTCTGGCAGCCGGTGCTGCACTCGCACGAGCTCCAGGCGAATCAGGCGAAGCCGCTGCGTATCCTCGGCCAGGACTTGACGATCTATCGGGGAGCCAGCGGCAGCGTCTACATCCTGGGAGGGCGCTGCCCCCATCGCGCCATGCCGCTGGGGCTCGGCCGCGTTGAGGGCGAGGAGCTGCGCTGCTTCTATCACGGCTGGCGCTACGACGCCGCGGGCCAGTGCACCGACCAGCCTGCCGAACGCCCTGCCTTTTGCGACAAGGTGCGGACAGAGTCGTACCCGGCGCGCGACTATATTGGGCTGATCTTCGCATACCTGGGCTCCGGTGCCGTCCCCGAAATGCCGCGGTATCCGAGCTTCGAAGCTGAAGACGCTGTCCTGACCTACGACAGCTACGAAAGGGCGTGTAACTACTTTAACAATCTCGAGAACCTCGCCGATTTCGCCCACATCCCGTATGCGCACGCAGAAATGATGGGCACCTGGGACGAGCATGCCGACGGGCCGACCGTCACGGCCACCGAATCGATATGGGGAGTCACGGCTCTCGCAAGGCGCCCGAGCGGAAAAGAGATCCTGACCCAGTTCGGCATGCCCAACATCGGCCACGTGCAGGCCCTGCCCGATGATCCCCTGGTGCCGTACCGTGAATTCCTCTCATGGTGGGTACCCGTCGAGGACGACCGGCACATTCAGTTCACGGTCGTCAAGAGCAAGCGCGTGGAAGGCGTGACCGAGGGCTATCTCGAACGACGAGCGGCACGCTGGGCGAAGCGCGACATCGACCGTGAACAGCTGGCGCGGGACCTTCTGGCGGGTCGCAAGCGGTACGACGACGTCGATCGCGATCGCGTGAACATGGTCTTCCTGCAGGACGACGTGGCGCAAATGGGGGTCGGGCCGCCGAGCGAGCGGCCACCCGAACGCTTCGGACGCGCGGATGCGGCCGTGGTGCTGCAGCGCCGCATGTGGATTCGCGAACTGAAAAAACTGAGCCGCGGTGAGACGTTGACGAATTGGCACTACGACGCGAACCAGGTGCCAGTGCATGCCACTTATTGATGCACCTCCCATCGACTCTCCGGCACTGATATCTGCTGCACAAAGAGCCGTTCAAGAGACGATCGACAGCAGCGTTCACCGAATGCTCTCCGACGGCGTGCACTTTCACGACCTGATGGATCTCCGTAGGGAGATCGAGAGCCCGGAAACCTGGTGTGACCATTGGATGGGGGCGGCCGCTGCGCACGAGGCGATCGGCCGCAGGGCCTTCGAACGTGGGGCTCACTTCACCGCTGGAGAAGCCCTTGGACGCGCAGCACTCTATTGTCATTTCGCCCAAGGCTATTTCACCGACGCGGTACCCGACAAGAAGATGCTTGCGGAGAATCGAAAGCAGTCCCTGTTTCGCGACGCTGCTGCGCTGTTGAAGGATCCGCTGGAGCGCGTCGACTTTCCCTTCCGAGGGGAACGCATCCCAGGCTACCTACGTTTGCCCGCGACCAGCCGCCCAGCGCCCTGCGTCATTCTGTTCGGCGGCCTTGACTCGACCAAGGAAGATTCGCTGAGCCTCAGCAACCTGATGGTTGAACGAGGTCTGGCCACCCTCGCCTTCGACGGCCCTGGGCAGGGCGAAATGTTTCAGCGAATGAAGCTGATCCCCGATTACGAAAGCGCTGTGTCCGCGAGCATCGATTTCCTGGAACAGCACGGATCGATCGAGCCCGGCGCGATCGGCGTGGTCGGTCGTAGCACCGGAGGGCACTGGGCGTGCCAAGTAGCGGCAAAGGATTTGCGAGTGAAAGCGGCTATTGCCTGGGGCCTTGCATATCACGCCCGGAACATTCCTTCCATGCCGCCGACGGTACAGCAGCGCTGGCTTCGTGCCAGCGGGCTGCAGACACTGCAGGAAGTCATGACCTACTTTCGAAGCTACGATCTGGAAGGCGTGGCGTCACGTATCCGGTGCCCGTTGATGATTGTGCAAGGCAAGCAAGATCCGATCGTGCCACCCGAGAGTCTGGAATTGGTGGTAGACCAGGCGCAGGGAATCGTTGAGGTTCTCGCTTGGTCTGATTGCGGTCATTGCTGTCACGAGCGTTCCCATATAACGAAGCCAGCAATGGCCGACTTTATGGCCCGGCACTTGCAATAGCGTCAGGAACGAATTCGCCCCCGCAGCCGGTGCGTATTCAACCCACTGGAAGGCGAGGCGTTCTTATGTCGTTGCATGTGGAGGCCGTGAGACTGGGCAAGGTGTACGAGTCGGAAGCCGGCGATATCGTTGCCCTCGAAGACGTCTCGCTCGAAATCCGCGATCGTGAATTTCTGAGTGTCCTGGGGCCCAGCGGCTGCGGCAAGAGCACCCTCCTGCGTTGCGTGGCGGGACTCGAGCGGATCTCCTCCGGCGCCATCCGCATCAACGGCAACGACCTCGAAGGCCCGCCTCGGAGACTCGGCATTGTCTTTCAACGCGACACCCTTGCCGATTGGCGGTCAATCATCGGGAACGTCTTGCTCGTTAGCGAGATACGCGGAACGATCGACGCGAACAGTCGCACGCGCGCATTGGAACTTCTTTCGCTGTTCGGCATCGCCGACTACGCGGATCGCTTTCCGTGGGAGCTATCAGGAGGCATGCGTCAGCGCGCAGCGATTTGTCGGGCTCTTCTCGACGACCCGGAACTGGTGCTGATGGATGAGCCGTTCGGGGCGCTTGATGCAATGACCCGCGATCAGCTGAATGTGGAGTTGCAGCGCATATGGGTCGAAACACGCAAGACGGTCATGTTCATCACTCACAGCATCGGCGAAGCGGTATTTCTCTCCGATCGCGTCGCCGTGATGTCACGCAATCCCGGTCGGGTCATCGACACGTTCACGATTGATTTGCCCAGACCACGCAGGTTGGCCGTCCGCGAGACTCCAAGGTTTGCAGAATACGTGAGCCGGATCCTAGGCGTCTTCATGTCGCTCGGAATCCTCAAGGAAGAATGATGCGCAGGCGCTCTTCCTGGCGTCGCTTCGAAAAGCCTCTCACCGTCGGTGCAACGTTGCTGTTCGCTCTCGTCGTTTGGGAACTGCTCGTGCGACTGCTGAAGGTGCCGGGCTTCTTGTTGCCTCCGCCCAGCAAGGTCGTTGAAGAGCTGTTCAGTTCACCCGGGTACTATCTCTCCAATACCGGGTTCACCTTGTGGACGACGATTGCGGGTTTTTTGCTGTCCGTGATCGTCGGTGCGCTGATGTCGATCGCCATCGTGTACTCGCGATTCCTGGAGCGCACTCTGTTCCCCTTGCTCATCGCCTTCAATAGCGTGCCGAAAGTGGCGCTCGCGCCGCTGTTCGTGATCTGGTTGGGAACAGGCGCAACGCCGAAGATCGCCATCGCATTCACGATCGCCGCATTCAGCATCGTCATCAGCACCGTCTTCGGTCTGCGAACTTCCGATCCGGATCTGATAGCGCTCGCCCGTTCAGCCCGCGCCTCCGAGCGCCAGATCCTCTGGAAGATTCGACTGCCGAGCGCGCTACCCAGTGTCTTTTCAGGGATGAAGATTTCGATCTCGGTAGCGCTTGTTGGGGCCATCGTTGGCGAGTTCGTGGCCGGCAGCTCCGGTTTGGGTCAAGTGATACTGGTGGCGCAAAGCAGCTTTCAGACGTCGCGCATGTTCGCCGCCATCGCACTGCTAGGACTGCTCGGGACGGTCTTGTACTACGCCGTCGAACTGTCCGAGCGATGGGCCATCCCGTGGCACATATCCCAAAGGGCGCCGAGAAGTCCCAACAAGTAATTTCCTTCCCATCCGAACGAGCGAGAAGCATTCCATGAATCGTCGTGAAAGCATTGCAGGTATCGGCCTCGTCGCACTTCTGCCCACCTGGGCGCTTGCGCAGCAAGGTACCCTTGAAAAGGTCGTGCTGCGGACCGATTTCCCGCCGGTCGCTATCCACGCAGGACTCTTTCTCGCACAGGAAAAAGGGTGGTGGAAGGATTCCGGCATCGATATCGAGATTCAGGATGGCCGGGGAAGCACCAATACCATTCAACTGGTCGGAGCAGGCCAGATCGATGTCGCCTACGTGAGCCTGGGCTCGATCATGCCGGCCCGCGAAGCAGGGATGAAGATCAAGAGCTTTGCAGCGGTGACCCATCGGAGCGATCTGGGTTTGATCTACGACCCCAAGCGCGGCATCCGATCGGTCAAGGACCTGCAAGGGAAGACGCTCCTGTGCTTTACCGGGAGCACTTGGACACCGTTCATCGAGAATTTCCTGAAGTCCGCGGGCGTCGATCCGAAGACCGTAACCATTTTGAATATTGACGTGAACGCGATGTGGACAAGCTATCAAGCCGGACAAGGCGACGGAGTCCTTTCGATCCCGCCCTTTGGCATGGCCTTAGTTCGGGCGACACGACCCAGCAGCGCCTTCCTCGCGGCTGACTACGGAGTCCCACTCCTCGGATATGGTCTGATCGCCCGAGAGGAGACGATTTCCGCGCGTGGCCCTGTGCTTGCGAAGGTCGCCCAAGTCATCGCACGAGCCTGGACGTACATCTACGACGGGCACGAGGAGGAAGGCGTGAATGCGATGGCGAAAATGCGACCCGACGTGAAATTAAATCACCAGGTTACGCGTGACGCGATCGACTTCTACCGGGACTATTTCTACACCGCCGATTCGCGAGGCAAGCCCCTCTGGCTTCAGCAGGAGAAGGCCTGGGCGGACGCCTTGAAGACGCAGGAAAGCGCCGGGCTCGTCAAAGCGGGACATAGGACCGAAGAGTTCTATACCAACGACGTCGTGAAAAATCTCAGGTGACCCTGGGGCGCGAAGATGCACCCTCGCACGCTTAACTACCCGGACAGGCGCAACGGCTTCGCGAGAGTCCAGGAGGAGTACGCCGGGCGGCCTCGCGCGTCGACCAACTGATGCCGCCATTCCGACTCCAAGCTCGAAACCCGGGACGGCTCCGGACTAGCTGGCGGTGCTTTTCGCGGGCCGCGGCGTTCAGGCTGCCAACCTTCAGCCGAAGCAATCTGGCTCCTCTTTCGAAGTGACCTCGAACGCGCAATCACTATCTCGGCGGTTGGGGGTGTTACGTCCGTCGAAGTCCGAGGGTCGATTGCCGCTGACGCCCCGAGTTCTTTCAGGGCGTTCGTGAGAACGGCGTCCAGCGCAGCCTGGGACGAGGCACAAACGAGATAGGCCAGTGCTCCTTTGTTATCGTGAGTT
>JANXPQ010000138.1 GCA_025357235.1 Betaproteobacteria bacterium | reverse complement strand
GCTTCGCCACCATGAACAGGCTCTCTTGCATCCCATCCGTTCCACGCATCGCACTCACCTCGCACAGCTCAACATGAATACGATATTGACTATGACACCAACAAAAAGTGCGAGAAAATTCAGTCGTTTTTCAACAGCCTGTTAGATTGTCATCGTTCTGCCAGCAGATTCAATCGAGGCCGGCATGAACTGCCTGCGCCCAATTTTACGAATTGGGCCCTATTTGCTCGTCTTATCGAGCCTTTGCCCGCACCGACAGTGACTATGCTCAACTCTTGGCGCAAATCCCGGGTATGAGTTTTCGAATCTGCTGGTAAACATGACGATCCTCAAGTTTAGCGACGCCGTGCGAGTAACCCAGGCGGCCCCGGCTGCCGAGCCGCTGTCGCGGAAACCCGCCGTGCCCAGGCGAAGTTCGCGCGGTGGCCGCGGCGAGCCGCTGTTCGACGGCGGGGACTCATTGGTCGACGACGGCACCATGCGGTCAAACTGGGCCGTGCCCTGGTCGGACCTCATGATGACCATGTTCGTGCTGTTCGCCGTGCTGCTCGCGGTGCAGGGCGTCAAAGGGAACGCGAAAAAGCAGCAGGAACAAAGACAGGCAACAGTGGAGCGGCGGCAGGCGAAGGAAATTACCGCGGACGAAGTGCTCCTGGCCAAACCGGGCGTCGAGCCGCTCACGCGCATCAATGTGCTTGCGCGCAGCGAGGACGCGGTGCGGGAGACCAATCTGCAGAACGCGGAGATCGTTTTACTCGACGATCAATCGGTCAAGGTCAGCGTCCAGGGACCGATGTTCTTCCCGCTGGGGAAAGCCGATTTGCGCCCCGAGGTCACGAAATTCCTCGACCGGCTGGCGCAGATCATCAAGCAGACGCCGTACGACGTCCATGTCATCGGGCACACCGATGACAAGCCGATCAACACCAGTTTTTTCCCGAGCAACTGGGAGTTGTCGCTGGTCCGCGCCAGCCACGTGGCGCGATACCTCATAGCAGCCGGAAACATAGAACCGTCGCGCTTCGTCGTCATGGGCCGGGGTCAATACGAACCCGCGACCACCAACGCCGATGACCGCAAGCGCGCGCTCAATCGCCGGGTCGAAATCATCATCACGCGCAAGATCGGCGGGACCGAAGGAGCAAATCGCCAATGAACAAGCACAGTTGGATCGGGGTGGCCTTCTTCACCGCGATATTTGTTTCGAGCATCGTCATTCAGGGCCATGCCGCCCTGTTCCTGAACGGCACCGCGCTGCTCATCGTGACATGCGGCACGCTGGGTGCAATGCTTTTGAGTTATCCGATCGCGGACCTGCGCACTGCGTTGCAGGTGACCCGCAATCTGCACCGGGATCCTCCGCCGACTTCGAAGGAAGTCATCAATACCATGCTGGACATGGCGGTGCAGTCGCGCGGCAAGGGGCTGCTGGCGCTGGAAAGCATGGGCGAGCATTCCACCATCGCCTTCCTCAAGCGCGCGCTCGGGCTGCTGATCGACGGTCTCCCGGACGAGGAATTGAGCGACCTGCTGCATGCCGAGATGTTGCATTTCAAGCAGCGGCGCGCCTACGTGGAGCGCATGTTTCGCCAGGCGGCGCTGCTCGCACCGGCGTTCGGCGTAGCCGGGAGCGTGGTCGGGTTGATCGACATGCTCGCGGGCATCACCAACCCCGACGTCATCCTGCTGACGATACCGGTCGCACTGGTGTCGCCGCTTTACGGCATCGTGCTCGCAAACGCCGTGTTCTTTCCCATAGCGGAAAGCATCCACGCCAAAACGCAGAAGGAGCTTCTCATCCAGAAGCTCATTACCGACGGTGTGATCATCATGCGCAGCGAACCGAACCCGCGGCGCATGGCCATCAAGCTGGAATCCTTTCTCACGCCTTCCGCACGGGCGCACGAGAACCTTTCGCTGAAGGAAATTCGCGAGCGCTTGCGCCAATTCCGCGAGAACGGCAGTTTGCGGCTGGAACCCCGGCTCGCGCCGCAGATCACGCGGTGAGCACACCACGGGATAGTCTGAACTGACTGGATATCGTACGAGCTGTCGCCCAAGCGGGCACTTTGACCGTGCGTCTATTACCGTGAAGCCGCCGAATTGGCGGTTGCCAGGGCGGTTCATTGCTGTTGCGGCTGGGCGTCAGAAATTTCATGAAGTGGCGCATCGCGCGGGCATGCTGCGTCGCAACCAACCATCACTCTATGATGGTTCTGTTGTTGTAGTTCCCGCTTGTTCTGTTTATGCTTTAAAAGTTCAGCGACCGAGACCCCGTTGTCTGGAGCGCCCATGAATATCCAGCAAAATGGGCGTGGGTTTCGGCTGACGTTCTTCACCACACGAGTCCGGAATGTTTAACCGGGTGCGTCTCGGCCGTGTCCCGCCGCGAAGCGCGGCGTTGCGGTTATCGGGTGCCGCCTGCGCGCGGCGCGCAGAGGGAAGATGCGTATGGCGCATCACAGCAAGGCACGGCTGGCGGAGATCATCGCCTCTGCCGCGGACGCGATCGTCTCCACCGATGAAGAGCAACGCATCATTGTATTCAACAGCGCGGCGGAGAAGCTGTTCGGCTATCGCGCCGTCGAAGTTATCGGCAAGCCGCTGGATCTGCTGATCCCCGAGCGCGTCCGGGCGCAGCACCGGGAGCACATCCGCCGCTTCAGTGCGACCGGCGAAACCCACCGCCGTATGGGCCAGCTCGGTGAAATCGTCGGCCTGCGCGCCGACGGCGAGGAAATTCTGATCGAGGCCGCGATCTCGCAGACCGGGTCGTCCCCACACAAGATTTTTACCGCGTTCCTGCGCGACGTCACCGAGCGCTGGCGGGCGGAACTCGCGATGCTCCCCCGCGAGCTCAGGATCGAGGGGGTCATCGCTTCGATGGCGGAAGGAATCGTCAGCATCGACAAAACGCTGCGCATCGTGCTGGCCAATCCCGCCGCCGAGCACATGTTCGGCCGCTCACTCAAAGAAATGCTCGGCCAGCCGCTCAGCGCGCTGATTCCCGAGCGCTTCCGCGCGCAGCACGATCAACACATCCGCAGATTCGCCGCGACCGGGCAGACCAACCGCGCAATGGGCAAATACGGCCCGATTTACGGGCTGCGCGCGAGCGGCGAGGAATTCCCGATCGAGGCCACGATCTCGCAGTCCGGAGCGTCCGGCGACAGACTGCTCACCGTGATTCTGCGCGACATCACTGAGCGCAGGCACGCCGAGGAAGGGCTGTTGCGTTTCCGCATGGCAATGGAAACATCGCTTGAAGGCATTTTTCTCATGGATTTCGAAACATTCCGCTATCTCGATGTCAACGAGACCGGCTGCCGGATGCTGGGCTATTCGCGTGAGGAACTGCTCACCATGAGAACGATGGATACTAATCTCGAAATCTCCGAGGCGGACCAGCGTCAACGGTTTGAGCAGGCTAGGGCGCTCGGTTCGGATCACGTCATAACTGAAGCGGAGGGGCGCTTCATGCGGCGCAAGGATGGGTCGACATTTCCGATCGAGGTGGCGCGTCGGTACATGCGTATCGGAGAACAGGAAATCGTCGTTGGCATCGCCCGCGACATTACCGAACGCAGGCAGGCTGACGAAGAACTCAGACGATCGCGCGCCCTGCTGAGTTCCATTGTGGAAAATATTCCCGCCATGATTTTCTTAAAGAATGCCGGTGATCTCCGATTTGCGCTCACCAATCGCGCTTTCGAAGAGTTAACCGGCCTTTCCAAGGGGAAACTGCTCGGAAAACATGACCATGACTTTTTTCCGAAGGAGGAAGCAGATTTCTTTGTCGCGAACGACAAAGCGGTCTTGGCAAGCGGTGAGCTGCTCGACCTCCCCGAAGAATCCATTCAAACACCCAGCGGCACCAGGTTCCTGCATACCAAGAAAATTCCGCTGCTCGACGACGGCGGGAAGCTGCAATATCTGTTGGGAATTTCCGAAGACATCACCGAGCGCGCGCTGTCGGCACGCCGTTCGGTCGAGCAATTCCGGATTCTCGAACTCATCGCTCAAGCTGTGCCCTTGGCCGGAATTCTCGATGCGCTCTGCAGGAGTTTTGAAAGCTTGTGCGCACGCGGCGCAAGTGCTTCGATCTTGCTGCTGGACGCCGACGGCATCCATCTGCGTCACGGCGCGGCGCCGAACCTGCCCGAACGCTATATCCGGGCGATCGACGGGGTCGCCATCGGCCCGGCTGTCGGCTCCTGCGGCACGGCGGCGTATTTGGCCAGGCAGGTAATCGTGTCCGACATCGAAAACGATCCGCTCTGGCGCGATTACCGCGACGTAGCGCTGCGCGATGGACTGCGTGCCTGCTGGTCAACACCGATCTTTTCGGACAAGAGGAAAGTGCTGGCCACGTTCGCGATCTACTATCGGGAGGTTAAGACGCCGAACGACGCGGAACTGGAGCTGATCGATCGCGCCGCGCACTTGGCGAGCATCGCGATTGGCCGTGCGCAAAACGACCTGGCTCTTCGCGAAAGCGAGGCCAAGTATCGCGAACTTATCGAGCAAGCCTCGGACGGAATATTCGTCAGCGATACGGCCGGCAATGCCCTCATCGTAAATTCCCGCTGGCGCGAACTCCTGGGCTACACCAAAGAAGAGGTTGCAGGAATTAATACAACACAAACTTACCTCGATGAGGAGAAGCCCATCCATGCGAAGCGTCTGGATCAAGTTCGCGCGGGACAGACTCTACGTTTCGAGCGCATGGTGCGACGCAAGGACGGAAGTGCCTTCCCCGCCGAAATCAGTCTCAAGATGCTCGGTAACGAATCCGTTCTGGGGATTTATCGCGACATCAGCGAGCGCCGTGCGCAGGAGCAAAAGATTGTGCGGCTGATCCGGATACACGAGGTTCTCAGCGGCATCAATTCCGCCATCGTGCGCATCCGCGACCGGCAGGAACTGTTCGAGGAAGCCTGCCGCATCGTGGTGGAGCAAGGCCGGTTCACCACGGGGTGGATCAGCGTGCTGGACCCTGCGAGCGGAAATCTCCTCGCGGTCGCACAAGCTGGCCTGCCCCTGGATTTCGGTTTGGAGGGAGGCTCTTCCATTCGTTCGATCGGGCTGGTCCCGGCCGGCACCGCCAAAGTCGCCTTGCGCGAGAAGCGGCCGGCCTTCGACAACGACATCGAGCGCACGCTGGGGAGTATCGAATCCGAATCCGCACCGGGCACCATGAACATCAGGCGTGCGGCCATCGACATGGGCGCAAAGTCGGTCATCGCGCTGCCGCTGATCGTGGAGGACGAGGTGCTCGGAATTCTTGCGCTGTATGCGCCTGAGCGGAACTTCTTCGACGACGAGGAGATGAAACTGCTCACCGAACTGGCGGGCGACATTTCCTTCGGGTTGGAATTCATCGCCAAGGAAGAGAAGGCCGACTACCTCGCCTACTACGATGTGCTGAGCGGGCTACCCAATCGCACCTTGTTCTTCGATCGCTTTACGCATCAGCTCGGCACGGCCGCGCGCGACGGTTCGAGCGTGGCGCTGGTGCTCATGGACATCGACCGCTTTCGCCTGATCAACGACACGCTTGGACGTCACGCAGGCGATGCGCTGATCGGCATGGTGGCGCAGCGGATCAAGGAGACCTTCCGCGACCAGGACAGCATGGCGCGCGTGGGCGCCAATAGCTTTGCCGTCGCCGTATCCGGCGCCTGGCAGGCAGGCGATGCGGCTCGCATCCTGGCGGCGCACAATCGCCAGTTGTTCGGTCAACCGTTTCTGCTCGGGACAGAGCAGCTACGCGTGTCGGCTACGGTCGGGGTTGCGATGTTCCCCGGCGACGGGAGCACGCCGGAGGTGCTGTTCGCCAATGCCGAGGCGGCGCTGCGCCAGGCAAAGGAACAAACCGCGCTGTTCCTGTTCTACAACCCGCAGATGAATGCGCGTGTCGCCGAGTCGTTGCATCTGGAGAACCGGCTCCGACGTGCCCTGGACAACGGGGAAATGGTGCTGTGGTACCAGCCCAAGGTCAGTGTCAGGACCCGGAAAATTCTCGGCTTCGAAGCATTGATGCGCTGGCGGGACCCGGAATCCGCCCTCATGGTGCCACCGGCCCAGTTCATCCCGCTGATGGAGCAGACCGGACTGATCCTGCAGGCCGGACGCTGGGCTTTATTCCAGGTTGCGCGCGACTGCAGCGCCTGTAGCGAAGCCGGCATCAAGCCACCGCGCGTGGCGGTGAACGTCTCACCGATCCAGCTTCGGCAGAAGGATTTCACCGCAACCGTGATCGAGGCCGCACAGAAATTCAAAGAGGGCGGTGCCCAGTTCGATCTCGAGATCACCGAAAGCACCATCATGGCCGATGTCGACGCCATTATTCCGATTCTCCAGACGATTCGCGGACTGGGCGTGGGAATCGCGGTGGACGACTTCGGCACCGGGTATTCCTCGCTCGCCTACATCGCCAGGCTGCCAATTCAGGACCTCAAGATCGATCGCAGCTTCATCGTCGGGATGACCCAGGACGAGGACAGCCTCGCCATCGTCAAGTCGATCATTTTTCTGGCCCATTCTCTCAGGCTCAATGTGGTCGCGGAAGGCGTGGAAACCGAGGAACAGGCGGCAATACTTCTGGAGCTAGGCTGCGACGAGATGCAGGGTTACCTGATCAGCCGGCCGCTGCCTCCGGAACAGGCGATGAAGTTGCTTCGAAATTAGATGCAATTGAGACGCGCCAATCTGGCGAACAAAGACTCTGCAATCAGGAAGAAGAGCCGGGGCGGCAAGAAAGCGAAACGGGGATAGGGGTGAGCCAACCTATCGTGATAGTCGCAGGACTCGCAAGCCTGGTGAAAATTCAGCGCATGATATCGACTCGCGTTTTTCTCCAGCCCACTTAAATATAGAGTGCGCATGCAAGGCACTTACTGTTAGTTGCCGTGTTCGGCCGAGCCACATTGCCGTCGCCCACTGATCCGAACGGGAGGATACCAATCGCTTGGCTACACAGCGGAGCACCCATGCATACGCGGATCTGCGCGAAATGAAATACAGGGTCAACCGGCAGTGAAAATCAATATTATCGAGTGCATCGGCTACGCCCAGCAGATAATCTAAGGGTCGGAAAAGACGTTTTCCCGGACCCGGTTTCCCCATGACAATGAAGGAACATAAAAAAGCGAAGAAGGTGCGCGCACCGCAGGATGATAACGAGGCGCGTTTCCGTCAACTGATCGAGTTGTCATCGGACTGGTATTGGGAACAGGATGAAAATTACCGCTTCACGTTCTTATCCAGTGAAGTCCGGCAAAAGGTCGGGCTGAGCCCCGAGAGCCATATCGGCAAAACGCGCTGGGAACTGCCCGGAATCGTGATTTCGGAGAAGGAGCGGGCGGCACATCAGGCGTCCCTAGATGCATGCGAGCCGTTCCACGAGTTCACGTACACGCGTGTCAACGAGGACGGGACGACGCGCACCCTCAGCGTCAGTGGCCGGCCGATCCTCGATGCGCAGGGAAAATTCCGCGGTTATCGCGGGGTCGGGCGCGATGTGACCGAACGCGTGCAAGCCGAGTACGCCCTGCGCGAAAGCGAGGCCCGTTTCCGCGAGTTGACCGAGTTGTCGTCGGACTGGTATTGGGAGCAGGACGAGAACTTCCGCTTCACGCACATGTCGGGAGGGATGCTGGCCAAGGCCGGATTCCGCCCTCAAGACAGTATCGGCAGGACGCGTCGCGAGCAGCCCGGAATCGTCATGTCGGAGGAAGAGTGGGCCGCACATCAAGCGATACTGGACGCACATCAGCCGTTCTACGACCTCACGTATAAGCGCGTCAGCGAGGACGGGACGGCGCGCACTCTCAGCATCGGTGGCCGGCCGATCTTCGATGCGCAAGGCAACTTCAGGGGCTATCGCGGTATCGGCAAGGACATCACCGAACGCATTGCTGCCGAAGAGCGTATCGAATACCTCGCCTATCACGATGGTCTGACGGCCCTGCCGAATCGCTCCCTGTTCAACCAACTTTTGAC
>JANXPQ010000042.1 GCA_025357235.1 Betaproteobacteria bacterium | reverse complement strand
ATGACCCTCAGGGCATGATTTCCGCGTTTACGCGGCAGGGCGAGTTTCTGGATTTCCGGCAACGTCTTCATCAGAGACTCCAGGCTCGCGATGGGGAATTCGAGCGCCAGTGCCCGGCCTTCGTTATCGATCAGCTGCAAGCGAAAGCGCGTGCCATCCTGCGATACGTCAAATCCCGTGCAGGTCTGGCCCTGAATCACTTCTTCCATTTACTTGTCGCGAATCGCGATGCCATCCAGCCGCTCATGCTCGCTGCTCGCTACATGCTCCCAGTATTTCTTGCGATACGTAGACTCCTGCACCGCGCTCAGTGCAATGGCCGGATCCACCCTGCCATTATCAGCCCACGCCGCTTGCAGGCGCGCCATAACCCATGCTTCCCTGCGGAATTCCCCGGCGGGCAACTGGTTGGCGGTTTCTAATTCGCGCCTTGCCGACCTGCTGTTTTTCAGGATCAGGACATTTTCGACGGAATAAGCCCCGCTGGAATCGATGCGGCAGAGGCCATATTTGAAGGGCCCCCGGCCACGCTGCGCCCATTTGCCCGAACGAAACCAGATGGCACTCCATTCCGGCAACGTCAGGCACCACGCCACATCCGTTCTCCTGACGTTTGTTTTTTGCTGCAAGAACGCCTGACGCTCCGCGAGCGAGAACTTCTGCAGTTCTTCGGCCATGCATCCATACACGCGCATGCAATAGGGTTCGACCGGTGGCTTGCTGGGCTTGTTGAGATTGCGTATGGCAAGTCCGGCGTTGGTCTTGTCCAGGCCGAATTTTTTCAGGATCTTCCTGACGCGCTCGGCACTGATGTCGAAAGAACGTCCGATCGCGGCGAGCGTTTCACCCGCCGCGTATCGGGTACAGATTTCCCGGTTGCGAGCCTCGATGACCGGATCACCCCGACGCGCAGTCCTGATAGTGAAAGGAACCTGCATATCCATCGGCATCGTCTCCCGTCTCGAGGTCGCTTCCAGGTGCTTCCGCTACGATCAGAACTTGTCGAAACCTGCCGGCAACCGGATGACGGTGACCGGATTGTTCTTGTTGTTCGGCGACGTGGCGGACAATTCCGGGATCAACAACAGGTAGCTGCCATCGCTTTGCTTGCTTGCCGCGATGTCGGCCGGGCCGGCGAGTTTCTTCTCGCGGTCGAACACCAGCGTCATCGGCTTGCCGTAGGGCGGCGTCACGACCACGGTGTTGGTGTTCTTGATTTCCGTATCCAGCCGCACTGTGCCGGCAAAATCCAGTCCGTCCAGCGCGCCAAGCCCACGGGCGAACGGCTCGGGAAGACGACCGGCAGCAAAGTCCTCTTTGGTGAGGCGATACATGCCGCCTTCGGCCGGATCTTTCAGTCCGGCAGCCTGGCCAACCGTGTTGAAATGGATCGC
>JANXPQ010000034.1 GCA_025357235.1 Betaproteobacteria bacterium | reverse complement strand
CAAAGGCTTCAGGCATCCAATCAGGGGTGGGTGGCATGAAGAAAACGGCTTTTTGGAAAGCCGATTGGTTCCTCGGACTAATCGTGGCACTGGTGCTGTTTTTCGCATCCGGTAGCGATCTCGTCCAAAGTCTCGAACGCCTGGCTTACGACTGGGGTGTTCGTGCCTCCAATCACGCCCCTTCTCCGCGCGTAGCGGTCATTGCGATTGACGATCAGAGCATAGCCAATATAGGGCGCTGGCCTTGGTCGCGCGAAGTTCACGCGCAGATGATCGCCAAGCTCAAACAAGCCGGTGCTAAGGTCGTCGGCTACGCATCCTTCTTTTTTGAACCCCAGATCGATCCGGGTCTGGCCTACGTTCAAAAGCTGACGGAACTCTATCAGGCCCTTCCCCCCCCTCAGCAACAGAACCTTGCGCAATTTTCGGCTGTTCTCGGAGAGGCCGAAGACGCGCTGAACAACGATCGCAAGCTTGCAGCAGCGATTACTGAAGCAGGCAATGTTGCACTGCCAATGCTGTTCGTCCTTGGAGAGCCGCGCGGCAATCCCGATAAGCCGCTACCCGATTACGTTCTGAAGAACCAGATCACGAAGGTTGTGGACCGCATAGGCGCGCAGAGCAACAACATATTCCCGGTCCCGACGCTTCAAGCTGCGGCGCCGTTGCAGGAGATTGCTGCCGGAGCTGCGGCTATCGGCCATTTGAATGCTTTGCCAGACGTCGATGGCAGCACGCGAACCGAACCGCTGGTCGTGCGCTATTACGATCAGTATTTCCCTTCGTTTTCGATGATGCTCGCAGCCAGAAGCCTGAATCTCGGTCCCGGCGACATCGAGATGCGGTTGGGTGAGGGCATCAAGGTGGGCAACCTCACCATCAATACCGATCCTTACTTGCAGATGCATAGTTACTTTTACAAGGACAAGGAAGGCAAACCGGCGTTTCCGCTGGATTCTTTTTTCGACGTGATTTCCGGAAAGATTCCCGCCGAGAAGTATCGCGACAAGGTCGTGCTGATCGGGGCAACCGCGGCGGGTGTGGGTACCTATCAGGTGACCCCGATATCGCCCGCCATGCCGCCGGTCGTCACGCTGGCGCACTCGGTTTCCAGCATTCTCCAAGAAGATTTCTTTGTCGCTCCGACCTGGGGATTCTGGGTGGAGAAGCTCGCCTTCATATTGGTCGCGCTTTATATCATCCTGCTGCTGCCGCGGCTTAAGGCCGGAATGGGGTTCGCTTTGAGCGCTGCGGTGCTGGTTGCGCTCATCGCGACGCATTTCGCATTGATGGCGGGTAAGTTGATGTGGATCCAGTTGATGGCATCGGCCGTGCTTCTCGTCATAGGGCATATTTTGCTGACGACGAAGAGATTCCTGGTAACCGAACGCGGCAAAGCCAAGTCGGACCTGGACTCGGCCGAATCCAACCGCATGCTGGGGCTCGCGTTCCAAGGCCAAGGCCAACTCGACATGGCCTTCGACAAGTTCAAGAAGGTGCCACTCGACGATGCGGTCATGGACAATATGTACAACCTTGCGCTCGATTTTGAACGCAAGCGCCAGTTCAACAAGGCGCAAGCGGTCTACGAGTACATGGCGACCTACAATCCGAAGTTCCGCGACCTCGAGCAGAAGCTCAATCGCGCGAAACAGATGTCCGAGACCGTGATTCTGGGCGGCGGGGGCGGACGTACCAATGCCAGCACTCTGGTGTTGGAAGGCGGGGCGGTGGAGAAACCGATGCTCGGCCGCTACCAGGTTGAAAAGGAACTCGGCAAGGGCGCCATGGGCGTGGTCTATCTCGGCAAGGATCCGAAAATCGGCCGCGTTGTCGCGATCAAGACCATGGCGTTGTCCCAGGAGTTCGAACCGGACGAACTGGAGGACGTGAAACAGCGCTTCTTCCGCGAAGCGGAAACTGCGGGCCGGCTGAATCATCCCAATATCGTGACGATTTACGATGCCGGCGAAGAGCACGATCTTGCTTATATCGCCATGGAGTTCCTGAAAGGCAAGGATCTGGTACCCCAGACCAAACCGGGCGCATTGCTGTCATTGCCGAAGACGCTTTCCATCGTTGCGCGGGTCGCGGAAGCGCTTTCTTACGCACACTTGCAGAACGTGGTTCACCGCGATATCAAACCGGCCAATATCATGTACGACCCGCAGAGCGATTCCGTCAAAGTCACCGATTTCGGCATTGCGCGTATTACGGATTCGTCCAAGACCAAGACTGGAATGGTGCTCGGCACGCCTTCCTACATGTCACCCGAGCAGTTGGCGGGCAAAAAGATCGACGGCCAGTCCGACCTGTTTTCACTGGGCGTCACGCTGTATCAACTTTCATGCGGCAGCCTACCTTTCCAGGGTGACTCGATGACGCAGCTGATGTACAAGATCGCCAATGAACCGCCGATCGACATCCTGGGTGTGAATCCCGCCCTGCCCGAGTGTGTTGTGGAAATCATAAATAAGGCGCTCGCCAAAAACGTGGCCGAGCGTTATCAAAGCGGTGAAGAGTTCGCGCAAGCCATCCGCGCATGCGCTGCCCAGTTCGATACCGTGGACGTTACTCTCTAACGAATGCCCGATATGAGCCTGATCGCCTCTCTTCAGATGGCAAAAGCGACTCACACCGGAATGGTGCGTTCGCATAACGAGGACAGTATTGCCATCGACGCCGAAATTGGCCTTGCAGTTCTGGCCGACGGCATGGGCGGTTATAACGCTGGAGAAGTTGCCAGCGGCATCGCCACGGCGTTGATTTCCAGCGAAACCCGTGAGGCGATGATAAGCCACGCACCACACGAGGTGGACAAGACCACTGGTTCCCCCCTTGCGACGACACTGCTACGGGATATCATTGCCAAGGCCAATACGTCGATCTTCCAGTCGGCCAATAGCCAGCCGCAGTACGCCGGAATGGGCACGACTCTCGTCGTGGCATTGTTTTGTAACAATCAGATCACGCTTGCGCACATCGGAGATTCGCGCTGCTACCGGCAGCGTGGCGGCAAGCTGGAGCAGGTTACCCGGGACCATTCGCTGCTGCAGGAGCAAATCGACAGCGGCCTTCTCACCAAGGAGGCGGCCAAACGCTCCCAGAACAAGAATCTGGTTACGCGCGCCTTGGGAATCGAGCCGGCGGTGGAGGCGGAAATCCATACCTATCCGGCGCAAGAGGGCGACGTCTTTCTAATATGCTCGGACGGCCTCAATGACATGGTCGAGGATGAGGATATCGAGATGACGCTCGAAGCGCTGGGTGCGAATCTGCAGCTAGCAGCCGAGCAGCTGGTGCAAATGGCGAATGACAACGGCGGGCGCGATAATATCTCAGTAGTGTTGATCAAGGTGAAGAAGGACTTCCCGGCAGACGAGGGCATGTTTGCGAAGTTCTTTTCCTGGTTCAAATAAAAGGACGCAGCTATGGCGAAGTTGATATTGAGTCTCGATGGCCAGTTGATCAAGGATTTCACGCTCAGCAAGGAGCGCACTACCATCGGCCGCAAACCGCACAACGACATCCAGATCGACAATCTGGCTGTCAGCGGCGAGCACGCCATCATCATGACCATCCTGAATGATTCCTTTCTCGAGGATCTGGGTAGCACGAATGGGACATTGGTCAACGGCCAGCCGGTCAAGAAGCATTTCCTGCAAAGCGGCGATACCGTCGAAATCGGCAAGTACAAGCTCAAGTACATGAACGAAGCGCCGGCGAACATGAGCCAGGCCGATTTCGAGAAGACCATGGTTCTGCGGGCTCCGGCTGCGGCTGCGCCCAAGCAAGAAGTCCGGAATCCCACCGATACCCAGACCAATATTCAGGCGATATCCGATACGGGCGCCGCCGTCGCACCGCCGGCGAGCGCGCCCGCAGTGGCAGCGAAGCCGGCGGCAGCGCCTGTGCCGCCCGTCCCGCCCGCCGCACCTCCAATGACACCTGTGGCTGCGCCGATGGGCACCATCCAGATCCTTTCCGGGCCGAACGCGGGCAAGGAGTTGCCGCTGGCGAAGCCCCTGACTACCCTCGGCAAGCCAGGCGTACAGGTCGCGGTCATTGCCAAGCGGCCTCATGGTTACTTCATCACCCACGTGGAAGGGGCCAACTTCCCGGTGGTCAACGGAAAGACCCTCGACGCCCAGGCGCATCAGCTGGGCGATCACGACATCATTGAGCTGGCCGGGGTAAAGATGGAGTTCTTCCTGAAACCCTGAAAGTCCGTATTGGCGCGCAGGATCCGGCGCGGGACCATTTCCAATAACTACCGGGCGAGCCTGGCCTGCAGCGCGCTCCCGGCACGCAACATAACAAGGGAGACGGCTTGAATAAGCACCTGGTGCGCATCGCGCTCGGGCTCGTGGTGGTCCTTGCTTTTGTCGGCCATGCCGGCCGTTACTATCAAATCCCGTTCATCGACCGCTTCGAAAACATCGTCTATGACGCGCGTTTGCGCCTGACGATGGCCAATGGCGTGGACCCGCGCATCGTCATCATCGACATCGACGAGAAAAGTCTGGCGGCCGAAGGCCGCTGGCCCTGGCGGCGCGACAAGATCGGAACCATGCTCGACCAGCTTTTCGATCACTATAAGGTTGGTATCGTCGGCTTCGACGTCGTATTCGCGGAGAAGGACGAGAGTTCCGGCCTTGGCACGTTGCGCGATTTGGGACAGAAAGAGCTGAAGGGCAATGCTCAGTACCAGGCGGTGTTGAGGGATGTGACCCCGCAACTCGAATACGACCGCATCTTCTCGGAGAAACTAAAAAACCGCGCTGTGGTGCTCGGTTACTATTTTTCCAATGTCGACTCGGGAGACGGCAAAGGGCCCGCCAATGGCACACTGCCCAAGCCGGTGCTGCCCGCTGGTACGTTCAAGGGCAGGAGCATCGACTTTACGACTTGGCAAGGTTACGGCGCCAACCTGGAAGAATTCCAGCAAGCCGCCGCGAGCGGCGGTCATTTCAACCCATGGCCTGACGATGATGGCGTAACGCGCCGCGTTCCCATGCTCTCGGAATACAACGGCGCTTACTACGAATCGCTTTCGGGGGCAATCATCAGGCTCGGGCTCGGTTCGCCTGCGCTCGTTCCCGGTTTCCCAAAAGAGAAATTGTACAAAGATTACCCTGGACTGGAATGGGTGGACATGGGGTCGCTACGCGTTCCCGTGGACAATCGAGTGACGGCTTTGGTCCCCTATCGTGGCAAGGAGGGAAGTTTCAAATACA